>DASCPR010000284.1:0-8451 GCA_036012625.1 Prochlorococcaceae cyanobacterium Fu_MAG_50 | reverse complement strand
ACGATTCTTCGCTACTGTTATTCAATCGTTCGGCTTCGCGAGGGGCAGCAGGCACTTGTCAGAATCGCAACCGGCCGGGCCAGCCTCAATCAGATCACCCTGGTCATAGCGCTGTAAGGCCTCGAAGAAGTTACTGCTCAGTTGGCGTTTCACCACTTCCTCCTGCAGTGTTTCGTAGGTTTGCGCATCAATGGGTTCAAATGGAAGCCGGGGGAAGGTTGCATTGGCATCAAAGCGGGCCAATAAGGCGGCTGAGATATAGCCATCGCCATTTTCGATGGTCTGATGCAAGGCGTTGGCGAGGGGTTCGATTTCATGCTCACGAAATTCAATTGTGGCGGAGGTGTTGTGGGCGGTGTAGTGCTTTTGAACCTGCATGTAGAAATCAAACTGGGCCAGAGCGGAAAAGCCATTGATCTCCACAGCATCTGCTCCGGGAAGATTGGCCCAGCTCACTTCCGTGGGGATTTCCACCAGCCATTCCGTGCAGCGGGGATCAAACGGATCATCGAGTAAACGTCCCTGCTCGTCTTTGTCAGATTGTGAGGGCACCACTGTGTATCCGTAATCCATACAGGCCATGGCGACTGGATCGCTCTTGCGGAAGGTGATCCGGCGAATGAATCGTTGGGATTTGGGTGGGTGCCAGCCGGGGGAGGCACCGGTTAACAGGCTTTTCGTGCCGGCCGGTTGAACCGTTGTGCAGCGGTTTGGACGATGAAGGCCATGGCGATCGCAATACTCCCAGACGGTTTCATTAACGATGTTTTTCCAGCGACTCAGGAAGGCTGCTTCCTGTTGCTTGAACTTGCGGCCCTCCTCAGTCTGCGGACGACCGGCTTCCCACCAAGTCAGCCAGGCAGTTCCAAAGGCGTGCACGAAGAAGTCGAACAGGCCGGTGAAGCTGACGCCCACGATCGGATCCCAGGCACGGCTCTGGCGATAGCGCTCAACCTCGAAACGATGGTTGAGTAGGCAGGCCACAGAGAGGGCGGCAGCACGAAAAGCATCTGCCTGAGCTTGCTCGTCGGAGGGATCGATCTGGTTGAGATGAATCTCGGCGAGGTTGCAGTGGAAATCGGCTCCGAGGATTTCACCGCAGGGATTGAGTCCATAGCGACCGAGGCGATGCTCCAGCTCAGCAGCATCGATCGGGCCATGGTTGGTCTCCAGCCAGCGGCCGGCTTCAACGCGGCCCTGGTCGCAGTAGATCTCGATGAATTCCTTACGCAGTTCATCCGTTGTTAATAGATCTGCATTCGAGCGGGCGATCGCCTCAGGAGCGAACTGAATCGCACCCTCACCGGAGCGGAATTGCTTCATCACAGCATCAAGCACCACCTCGCGGCTTGGTCTTGTGTGATAAACCATCGTGTGGTTTGCCATGCGCAGAGCATCCCGCTCTGGATCAATACGCCAGTTGCCTTCAGCATCCTGCTGCCAGAGATTCTCCTTGGCGCCTGCTGCACTCAGATCCTCTGCTGAAAACTGACGCATGCCTGCGCTGCGGCGAATGTTGCCGGCAACGATGGTCACTGCTGCCTCATCGATCAGCAAACAGCACTCGACGGAGGTGAGACGGCGGCCAATGACATTGGCGAGAATCCTTGATACACGTCCATAGAGATCTTTCAGCTTCACGGGGTTGGCAACACCACCGAAACCCTTGAGGGTTTCACCAACAGGCCTCACATCAGAGAGGTCAACACTGATGGAGACCGGATCACCACCGAAACGCTGATCACTGGATAACTCAAGCAACAGCTGGTAGCTGTCGACCCAGCTGCGGCGGGTGTCGCCCACCTTGATCACAACGTTATTGCCTTCAATCCGATGGCTGGTGTGATCCTGACGTTGTGCCGCGGCTGTGATGCCGATATCGGTGACGCCAACGATGTTGATCGGATTGATCACCAGCGGCAGTCGCTTGATCAGGTGGGGCTCGATCACAGCCCCGGTGCCGCAACCCATCATCGCCAGGTCCATCATCAGACCGAAGGCCTGCCAATCGACAAGATTGGTGGAGGTGCAGTTGTAGGAGCCGGAAAAGTTCTCAGGCTTCTCAATCCAGGGGGTGCCACCGATCCATAGCCAGCGCCCGGAAGGCAGTGCCTTTTTCTCGGCCTGCATTCTGGCCATCAGGTCCACTTCCTGATCAGAGAGGTTGCCGAGACGCCGCAATCCCTCGAGGTTGCGGCTTCCGACCTGGCTCCAGCTCTCGCGGCCCTCAGGGGTTTGACGGCTGTAGGTGCGGTAGAAAACCGGATTGGCGGCTGGCGCTGTGGCGGGAAAATCTCCCTGCCGTGTTGAGGCCTTGAGCTCTGCTGTGGTCAGCTCAGGTCGACTTGGAGCGATGGTCATTTGTCTTCAGTACCGTATGTGGGCGCACCATAACGCCACTGATGGGGTGTTCAACGTTTTCATTACACCATCTACAGTGTCAGAGTGAGACCAACTTGAACATCCCTGTCACCCGCTGTGGAACGGCTGCCTGAACCTGAACTGATGAATGATGAGGCGCAGGTGCAGGCCTATGCCGCCGCAGACTTCACAGAGGTGGATGAGGATGTGATTCGAACTCTGGAGAGGTCGCTGCGAAACCAGCAGAGATCTCAGCCCCCTTCTGTTTTTGTTGATCTCGGTTGTGGCCCTGGAAATATCACTGAGCGACTGGCAAGGGGTTGGCCTTCCGCCAGGGTGATTGGCATTGATGCTGCAGAAAGGATGTTGAGCGTTGCGCGCCGGCGTCAGCTGCAGGCTGCTGATTTTGCCGCTCTTGAGTACAGGTGCATGGCTTTGGCCTCACTTGCTCAGGGCCCTGGTGTGCTGCCATGGCTGGCTGATGTGGTGGTGAGCAACAGCCTTTTGCATCACCTCCATGATCCTCAGATGCTTTGGCGTGCCTTGCCTCAAATTGCAGCCCCCGGGGCCGTGATCCTGCACCGAGATCTGCGCAGACCTGAATCCACTGATCAGGCTCAGCTCTTGCAGCAGAGATACCTCAAGGATGCCCCCGCAATCCTGGTCAGGGATTTTCTTGCCTCTCTTCAGGCCGCCTTCACTGTTGCTGAAGTGAGCGCACAACTGCAGGCGGCTGGTCTGGAGAGGTTGAATGTCTGTGAGATTGGTGACCGGCACCTGGAGGTGTCTGGAACGATCTGACCTGCTAGCTGGCAGGCTGGCTTTAAACCAGATCCCCGATGAACGCGGTTCCACCGATTGATATTGATACTGTCACCGGCCCAGGCTCGGATCAGCTTCTTGAAGCTGAGCTGGTCGAGGCCGTCGAGCGGCGGCGAAACTTCGCGATCATCTCCCACCCAGACGCTGGCAAGACAACGCTGACAGAAAAACTGCTTCTTTACGGGGGGGCGATTCAGCAGGCCGGTGCCGTCAAGGCCAGGGGCGAACAGCGCAAGGTCACTTCCGACTGGATGGATCTGGAGAAACAGCGAGGGATCTCGATCACTTCAACTGTCCTGCAGTTCGATTACAAAGAAAGCACGATCAATCTTCTTGATACCCCAGGCCACCAGGACTTTTCAGAAGACACCTATCGCACCCTTGCCGCAGCCGACAACGCTGTGATGCTTGAAGATGCGGCCAAAGGCCTTGAGCCCCAGACCCGCAAACTGTTCGAGGTCTGTCGGATGCGGCAGATCCCGATCTTCACCTTCATCAACAAGATGGATCGCCCGGGCCGTGATCCTCTCTCTCTGCTGGATGAGATCGAAGCTGAATTGAATCTGACCCCTTGGGCCGTGAATTGGCCGATCGGCAGCGGTGAATTGTTCCGGGGCGTCATCGACAGGCGCAGCCGTGAGGTTTCCCTGTTCAGTCGTGCTGAACGAGGCAAACAGGCCAGTGAGCGCAACCTGATGCTCGATGATCCTGAGTTGAGCGAACTTGTCGAACCGGACCTGCTTGAGCAGGCTCTCGAAGAGCTGGAATTGCTGGATACGGCCGGGGCCGAGCTCGATCTTGAACTTGTGCATGCCGGTGAGATGACACCGGTGTTCTTTGGCTCGGCGATGACGAATTTCGGCGTCAGGCCCTTCCTTGATGCCTTCCTTGGTATGGCACAACGACCGGTGGCCCGTTCAACCAGTGAGGGCCCCATCGACCCCTTACGACCCAGCTTCAGTGGCTTTGTGTTCAAGCTCCAGGCCAACATGGATCCCCGCCATCGCGACCGGGTTGCCTTTGTGCGCGTCTGCAGCGGTCGCTTTGAGAAAGACATGTTGGTGCGTCATGCCCGTACCGGCAAATCCATTCGCCTCTCCCGTCCCCAGAAACTCTTCGGGCAGGAGAGAGCCGTTGTTGATGATGCCTTCCCCGGTGATGTGATCGGACTCAACAATCCAGGCATGTTCGCCATTGGCGACACCCTCTACAGCGGAGTGCGGGTGGAGTACGAAGGCATCCCCTGCTTCAGCCCTGAGATCTTCAGCTGGCTGCGCAACCCCAATCCATCTGCTTTCAAGAACTTCCGCAAAGGCGTGAACGAGTTGCGGGAAGAAGGCGCTGTTCAGATCCTCTATGACACGGATCAAAGCAGAAGAGATCCGATCCTCGCGGCCGTGGGGCAGCTTCAGCTTGAGGTTGTTCAGTATCGACTTGAACATGAGTACGGGGTGCCGACAAGACTCGAACCGATGGGGTATCAAGTCGCCCGCTGGGTGAACGGTGGCTGGCCTTCTCTCGAGAAACTCGGCCGCATCTTCAACTGCAAGACCGTTCAGGACGCCTGGACGCGACCGGTGCTGCTGTTTAAGAACGAGTGGAACCTCAATCAGTTGCTCGATGATCATCCCGACCTTGAACTCAGTTCAGTGGCACCGGTGGTGAGTGGTGTGGAGCCGATCAGCCTCTAAGAAGCAATCTCAGATGTGCCCATTTGCATGCTCGCCTTGCAGTGATCAGCTGAATTAGCCAAACTTGTTTACATCTCTTCAGACAAGATTTTGAATACCCTCTGGATGTTGCGCCCCTGCCGGGATGGCGGCACGGAGTATGTCTGTTTTCGTGATCAGCGCGGCCAGGTCGAAATGCTTGAGGGATTCCACCTTCCACCCCAGATGCCCCTTGTCAAACGCCGGCAATGGCTGGAACAGGCAGAGGCCTCGCTTTGCCGTGATCATCTCCAGCGCAGCCTCGGTTATCAACATGGGGCCCCCCTGTTCTGAACATGCCTCGATACGCTCTGTTCAGTTCAGAAGATGAGCATGGCGTCGGGCATCGGTTCAGGACCGGATCCAGGCTCCCAGGATCCCTATGACCGCCTTGGTCTTTCCCCAGGGGCAAGTTTTGAAGCCGTACAGCAGGCCAAGGAAAAGTGTCTTGCCGATCTAGATGATGACCCTCAGGCCAGGGCCAGGATTGAATCGGCCTATGACGCGGTGCTGATGTCCAGGCTCAAGGAGCGCCAACTCGGCAACCTCAGCCAGGCGGCAGCCACAGCGTCTCAGAAAGAGGAAGGCAAGGCCGAGAGTGCTGCTGCTACTGCCGGTGGCGCCAATGCACTGCTCACACGTCTGCGCAACATCAATCTGCCGAATCCCGAAAAGTCATCAGCATCGATCCTTCCAGAGCTGGCTTGGCCTGAGGGAAGAGAGCTCACAGTTCGTCTGATCGCAGGGGGGCTTGCACTTCTCTTGCTGCTGCTGTCTCCACCTGGGAGCACGGAACTGATCCTGGCCCTTTCCACGATCGCGGTCTTTTTCAGTCAGGTGAGACGCGGGCGTCGCCCCCTGCCCTCTCTGGGATGGTCCGTTGTTCTGCTGGCCATCGGATTGATCCTCGGTGGACTGCTGCTGAAGTTGCTCGGAATGATGTCAGGGGTGGTCCTTCCGCTTTCGGGCGACCAGCTCGAGGCGATTCCCGCTGTGCTGCTGCTCTGGGTGGGTGCACTGCTGTTTGCCTAGGTCAGTTTTCACCATCACTGCGCCTAAACCGTCATCCAGTTCCACGTCAATGCGCCTCCACTGTTCATTCAGTGATTTCGTTGATCAACTCCTCCAGCTCAACACCACTGACGCGATAAACACTGCTGCAGAAATGGCAGGTCAGTTCTGCCTGACCATCCTCTCGGAGCATGGCTGACAACTCGTCTTTCCCGAGCAGTTTCAGGGCTCCGAGACTGCGCACCCGTGAGCAACGACAGCGGAACTGAACATTCTGACTGGCTTCAACATCTTCGAGTGGCTGTGGATCCAGGTCAGGGAAAACATCGCTGAGCAGCGCAGGCAGATTGTGCTGACAAGCGGCAAGCCGCTCGCTGAATCCGCTGATCTCCCCACAGCGCTCCTCAAGCAGGGCCACCAGTGCCGGCTCTTCAGCGGCCTTAGGCAGCACCTGCACCAGTAGAGCTCCACTGCACTGCAGTCCGTCACTGTTGATCTTTTCGCCGACGAACAGGGCAGAGGGTGTCTGCTCGGAATGGACCAGGTAGGAGGCCACATCCTCACCGATGCCCCCCTTGACCAGCTCCACTGTGCTGGTGAACGGATCCCCTTTACCGATATCTCTGACTACATGCAGATAACCCGTACCCACTGCCGCAGCGAAGTCGAAGCCATAGAGACCGTTCTGATCTTTTATGAGATCAAACTCAAGCCCCGGCTGCCCCACATAGCCCCGCACACTGCCATCACGGCCGGCATCCACCATCAAGCCCCGCAACGGACCATCTGAGCCAATCCTCAGGTTGACCCTGCCATGTTTCACCTTCATCGAGCTGGCCAGAAGCAGACCAGCTCCCATGGCTCGGCCAAGCAAGACTGTGGTCAGAAAGGAAAGCCCATGGCGGGTTTGAGCTTCTCGGCTGCATTGGCTTGTTGTCACCGCAACCAGACGGATGCCCCCCTGTGCCGCCGTGGCCCTTACAAGGCGGTCAGCCATCCTGTTGTTTCCACTCAAGGCAATGTAGAGATTGGTTGGAGCTGACCAGCCTGTAATCGATGGGAGCTGCAGGCCCAGCCATGGAAGAGTTCCGGCTCGTGGGTCACCACGATCAGGACCTTGTTGATGGCAAGGTTCGCCAGCATCTCAAGGACATCGTCACGAACCGACCAGTCGAGGCCTGCGGTTGGTTCATCGAGAAGCAGCACTTCCGGTTGACGCATCAGTTGCACCGCCAGGGCAAGCCTCCGCTGCTGGCCACCACTGAGTCGCTCTGGTGCCTGTCGCAGATCAACCTGGGAGAGGCCAACCCTTCTGAGAACCTGGCTTTGAAGCTCACTGTCCAGTCGTCGATGACCGAGACGAAGTTCCTGGGCCACGGTCAGCCCCAGGAAATGTCGCTCCGGGAACTGATACACCATTCCACAAAGCCAACGCCGCTGGCGTTGATTCACTGGCTTGTGTTGCCATGACAGCGACCCCTGCTGAGCACCGCTCAAGCCGCTGATCACTTCCAGCAGGCTGGTTTTACCACTGCCGCTTACGCCAGCCACAAGGACGGGAATGCCACGATCTGCCTGCAGATTCAACCCCTGCAGAATCGACTGTTCGGCGGTGGCTGGACGGTAGTGAAGATCCCTTAGCTCAAGCATGGGGGGGCTGTGAGCGGCTGGTCACCGCAGGTCCGTGGGTCACCAGCTTGATGGATGCTGCAGCCCCTGATGACCAAACGGGATTCTCAGCAGCGATGATGTCACTGTCGCGAGCCTGTTATGAATGTTCGTTTTCGTGAGGTTGATCCTTTCAACTGCTGGCTGTGGCTGCGTTTTCCCAATGTCCCAGGCCAGGGTGAACGGAATTATCTCGATGGCATTTTTGACAGTTGGTATGTGATTGGACGTTTAGGTGGTTTCAATTCGGAAAACCTTCAGGTCCATGAGGAAGGGGTGGATCTGAGTTGGATGAGTTACGACAATGAAGAAGCCACCTCCGTGATGCCGGCCCTGATGCACAACATGGGGCAACTGGAGTATCAGGGTGAATGGGGGCGCTGCTGGGTGGATCTGGGCACAACGGACGGTGTGGCTCTCGATGTGCTGATCAATGCGTTGAAGCAGCTTGATAGTGATGTTGTTGAGATCGAGGAGTTTCTGATCGGGGGAGTGAATGAAGATTGGCCTGTTGATTCACACCCAGACAACATCTTCCCCTCCGACACCTGAATGCCTCCATGGCTGCTTTCAACGAGGCTGCTTTCAACGAAGCTGCTCTGAAACAAGCTGGATTCCACTGTGCCTGCGAGAACCGTGCCTGCATTAACCGTGCCTGCGAGAACCGTGCCTGACTTGAAGCGTGGCTGAACTGCGTCGACTGCTCGTGGCCCCTGAGCGCTTGCGAGGCTTGAACCCCGTTGAGCGCAACCTGCAACTCCTTGGCGAGGAAATCCACTACATCCGCCGCGTGCTGCGCTTACGGCCCGGCCAGAGCGTGGCGTTGACAGATGGAGAAGGCTCTCTCTGGGAAGCCAGGATCACTGAGGGGCAAGGGTTG
>DASCPR010000283.1:0-2267 GCA_036012625.1 Prochlorococcaceae cyanobacterium Fu_MAG_50 | reverse complement strand
TGGACCCGCCATCGGCAGCGTCAAAGATCTGATCAGTGGCGGCAACGACCTGCTGAGCATTGAACTCTTGGCAGGACGAGAGGTGTTGGTGCCTTTCGTGGAAGCGATTGTGCCTGAGGTGCACCTCAAGGCAGGTTGGCTGCTGCTGACGCCACCACCTGGGCTGCTGGAGCTTTGAAGGATCGACAACACCAGCTCACTTACGCGATCCTTGGAGCCAAGAAGTAGGACATGACGTTGACGTCTTCACTGATACCGGTGATCCTCTGCGGCGGTACCGGCACCAGGCTCTGGCCACTCTCCCGGGCCAGCTATCCAAAGCAGTACTGGCCCCTTGGAGGTGCGGGGAATGAATCACTGCTGCAACAAACCCAGCTGAGACTCCATGGCCTCCAGGCCCTTAAGGATCCGATCTTGATCTGCAATGAGGAGCATCGCTTCATCGTTGCCGAGCAGATGCGAGAGATCGAGGTGGATCCAGGCGCCATTCTGCTCGAACCGATCGGCCGCAACACAGCCCCAGCCGTTGCCCTGGCAGCCCTCGAGGCCACAGCAAGGGGGCAGGATCCTTTGCTGCTTGTGTTGGCGGCAGATCATCTGATCCTGGATGCCGCCCGATTTCGTGAAGTCATCGAAGCAGGTAGAGAGCCTGCTGAACAGGGACGCCTTGTGACATTTGGAATCGTGCCCACGGGGCCTGAGACCGGCTACGGCTACATCGAAGCCGCTGAACCCTTCCAGCCAGGGGCACTGAATGGAGTGCCGATCAAACGTTTCGTGGAGAAACCAAGCCTGGCCAAAGCGGAGGAATTTCTCAGCAGCGGGCGTTTCACCTGGAACAGCGGCATGTTCCTGTTCAGGGCCAGCGCCATGCTCAGTGAACTGGAGAAACTCGCCCCTGAAGTGGTGAGCTGCTGCCGGGCAGCCCTGGACGACGACGTTGCCGATCTTGATTTCCGTCGTCTGGAACGAGAAGCCTTTGCCAAATGCCCGAATGTGGCCATTGATGTGGCCGTGATGGAACAGACACAGCTGGGGACTGTCATCCCCCTGGAAGCGGGTTGGAGTGATGTGGGCAGCTGGAGCGCCCTCTGGGAAACCTCCCAGCAGGACGCGAATGGCAATGTGATGCGAGGCCGGGTGATTACAGAAAACAGCCGCAACTGCTACCTGCGCAGTGAACATCGACTGGTGGTGGGTTTGGGTGTGGAGAACCTCGTGGTGGTGGAAACCGATGACGCGGTGCTGATTGCAGAACGCAGCCAGGCGCAGAACATCAAAAACATCGTCAAACAACTGGAAGCAGATGGCAGCCCTGAAGGCAAAGCCCATCGCAAGATCTACAGACCCTGGGGCCACTACACCGGTGTGTTGGAAGGCAATCGCTGGCAGGTGAAACGCATCGAAGTGAAACCAGGCGCGAGCCTTTCACTGCAGATGCATCACCACCGGGCTGAACATTGGGTGGTGGTGCGTGGCACAGCCGTGGTGGAACGAGATGGTGAACAACAACTGATTGGCGAAAACCAGAGCACCTACATCCCGATGGGATGCAAGCATCGACTGACCAACCCAGGCAGGATTCCAGTCGAATTAATTGAAGTGCAGAGCGGTGATTACCTGGGTGAGGATGACATCTTGCGCTTTGAGGACAACTATGGCAGGCAAAAACAACACGCATCATCCTCAGAGATCAATACTCCATAAAGACCCCACACTATCGATCTTCTCGTTCTGTGCAGATCAACACAGACCAACTCCCTAGAGAAAACAGAGAACTACAACCTGACGATCCCTTTTTCAGCAAGATGGCCTTATGGACAGACTTGATCACAAGCCTCAATTAACGCACTCTAAGACTCTGCAATCTTCACAATCAACAGCAGCATATGCCTGGAACTTGTTCTAACCAAACCCAAAACCTGGCACACTCCTGGTATCTCCAGAAAGAACCTCTAAGGACCATCCCTCCGCGCTGGCGGTTGCACCAATCCAACGCTCACACGCATGGGCAAGGGTGCCATCCGTCTGACCGAGCTCCTCCTCGAAATCCTTCAGCTTGAGCCCCATTAGGGTCAAGGGAGCCATGGCCTCAACCCGTGCTGCCATCATGCTCCCGGCGATGAAGCGTTGCTGCAGCAGCCAGCGGCCACTGCGTTCGCTTTGCTTGAGCAAGGCCAGCAGATGGGCCTGATTTGGATAGAGCGCCACGCTGCAGGGCAAAAGAGTCCCCGCAGGGGCGAGAAGACCTAACTGAGAATCCTGCT
>DASCPR010000282.1:0-1638 GCA_036012625.1 Prochlorococcaceae cyanobacterium Fu_MAG_50 | reverse complement strand
AGCGGCTTGCTTTGCGAAATGCCTTTGGGACTGCCGTTAACGGCATAATATTTATGTGATTCTGTGTATTGAAGCTCCCTGGGCATCGTGATCCTGTGCAATCTGGTTGGCCTTGAATATCTTGTGAGGATGGCGTTGGTCGCCACTTCACCTTGCGATCTCATCTTTCATGCCGAACGGAAAACCCAATGTTCTGATTCTCTGGGGAGACGACATCGGTCAGAGCAATCTCAGCTGCTACAGCGATGGTTTGATGGGCTATCAAACCCCCAATATTGACCGTGTCGCCAAGGAGGGAGGCCGCTTCATCCATTCCTACGCTGAGCAGAGCTGCACCGCAGGCCGGGCCGCCTTCATCTCTGGTCAGAGTGTGTTCCGCACCGGCCTCAGCAAGGTGGGCATGCCTGGTGCAGAGCTTGGCTATGCAGCTGAAGACCCCACCATTGCCGAGTTGTTAAAGCCCCTTGGTTATCGCACCGGTCAGTTTGGTAAGAACCATTTCGGTGACCGCGATGAGCATCTACCGACGGCGCACGGTTTTGATGAGTTCTTCGGCAATCTCTATCACCTCAATGCTGAGGAGGAACCAGAGCATGACGACTATCCAAAGCCAGAAGATTTTCCCGATTTCCGTAAGAAGTTCGGCCCCCGTGGGGTGATGCACAGCTGGGCTAATCCTGATGGCACCCAGCGTATTGAGGACACCGGACCGCTGACCAAAAAGCGGATGGAAACCTGCGACTCAGAGTTCCTGAAGGAAGCCAAGCGATTCATTCGTGAAGTGGTGGCATCGGGAGAACCTTTCTTCGTGTGGTTCAACGCCACCCATATGCATTTCCGTACCCATGTCCGCCCAGAAGACAAGGGCCGTGCTGGTCGTTGGCAATCGGAATATCACGACGCCATGCTTTATCACGATGATTGCATTGGCGAGATGCTCGATCTGCTTGATGAGCTGGGTGTGACTGATGACACCCTCGTCATGTACAGCACCGATAACGGCCCGCATATGAACAGTTGGCCCGATGGTGCCATGACCCCTTTCCGCAATGAGAAGAACTCAAACTGGGAAGGTGCCTATCGCGTCCCAGCGTTGGTGCGTTGGCCAGGCCAGATTGCTCCTGGCACCCTCTACACCGAGATTGTCAGTCATCTGGATTGGTTGCCCTCAATTCTTGCCATTGCCGGGGAGGCGGATATCAAGTCCAAGCTCAAGGCTGGGCATCAGGCCGGCAGCAAAAATTTCAAGGTGCATCTCGATGGCTACAACATGCTCGATTACTGGACGGGCAAGACCGACAAGAGCCCCCGCTCGGAGTTCTTCTACTTCAGTGACGATGGCGATCTCACCGCCCTTCGCTACGACAACTGGAAGTTTGTGTTCATGGAGCAGCGAGCGGTAGGTACTTTGCAGGTTTGGGCGGAACCGTTCACCACCCTGCGCATTCCGAAGGTCTTCAATCTCAAGACTGATCCCTACGAGCGGGCTGACATCACCTCCAACTCCTATTGGGAGTGGTATATCGACCACATTTTCCTGTTGGTGCCAGCACAGGCTTATGTCGCCCATTTCCTTGAATCCTTCAAGGAGTTTCCACCCCGCCATAAGGCGGCCAGCTTCAACCTGTCTCGGGTTCT
>DASCPR010000281.1:0-2059 GCA_036012625.1 Prochlorococcaceae cyanobacterium Fu_MAG_50 | reverse complement strand
AGCGGCTGAAGGCAAGGCAGACGTTGTGGCCACCGAAGCCGAAGGAATTGGAGAGCACCACCTCTAAGCTTTGTTCTCTGGCTGTGTTGGGAACGTAGTCCAGGTCACAGGCTGGATCAGGGTTGCTGTAGTTGATGGTGGGTGGGATGACAGCGTGTTGAAGGGCAAGCACGCTGGCCACCGCTTCAATCCCGCCGGACCCACCAAGCAGATGGCCGGTCATCGACTTGGTAGAGCTGATCGGGATCTGATGAGCGCGATCGCCCAGAGCACTTTTGATCGCCGCTGTTTCATTGCTGTCATTGGCTGGAGTGCTGGTGCCGTGAGCATTGATGTAGTCCACCTGCTCAGGATTCAGGGCAGCATCGATCAGAGCCAGGCGAATCGCTTCAGCTCCCCCGGTTCCGCCGGGGCTCGGTGCTGTGATGTGATTGGCATCACAGGTCATCCCGTATCCCACCAGCTCGGCCAGGATCGTCGCACCACGGGACTCTGCGTGTTCAAGGGTTTCCAGCACCAGGATGCCGGCACCCTCTCCGATCACGAAGCCATCCCGTTCAGCGTCAAAGGGGCGGCTGGCGGAGCCTGGATCATCGTTCCGGAATGACAGCGCCTTGGCACTGGCAAAACCAGCCACTCCCAATGGGGTGATGCCTGCTTCGGCCCCCCCGCAGATCATGGCGCTGGCCTTGCCGAGCTGAAGCAGCCGGAAGGCATCGCCAATGGCATTGGAGCCAGCGGCACAGGCGGTGGCGATGGCTGAGCTTGGACCTTTGGCACCAAGGGCAATCGCTGTGAGCCCTGTGGCCATGTTGGGAATCATCATCGGCACCGTGAACGGGCTCACCCGTCCAGGCCCCTTGTCAGCAAGCACATGGGCCTGGGTCTCCATCGTGAGCAACCCCCCCACGCCGGAGCCAACGATCACGCCGATTTGGGCAGCATTGCTGCCATCAACCTGGAGGTTTGCTGCGGTCACGGCCTGCTTGGCAGCCACAACCGCGAATTTGCAGAAACGGTCCCAGCGCTTTGATTCCTTGGGTTCGAGATAACCGCTGGGATCAAAGTTCTTCACCTCTGCCGCAAAACGACAGGCCTGATCTGAGGCATCAAACAGGGTGATTCCCTCAACCCCATTGCGGCCTGAAGTCAACCCGTCCCAGTACTCACCGATTGAGCCGCCAATCGGTGTGACCGCGCCGAGGCCCGTGACCACAACGCGGTGGAATCCCTCCACCATGCAATCCTCAGGCCTTTTTGTCTTCGATGTATTTCACTGCATCGCCAACAGTGGCGATGCCTTCTGCGGCTTCGTCGGGGATTTCAATATCGAAGGCCTCCTCCAATGCCATCACCAACTCAACAGTGTCAAGGGAGTCGGCGCCAAGATCGTTCTGAAAGTTCGACTCAGGTTTCACTTCTCCGGCGTCAACGCTGAGTTGCTCCGCAACGATCGAGCGGACTTTCTCAAGGATCGCTTCCTGGGACATGGCCGTGAAGACGGGACGCCGCATCCTACGGGCTGGCGGTATGTCAGCAACAGATCTGGGCCTTGAACAGGGTCTGGCGTTAACAACGGTGACGGCAGCGTCTGATTCAGGCATCGGCATGACCGATGCCAGGTACGGTTACTTCAAGCCATTCACACCGGAACAGGACAGATGTCCCACGCCGTCAAGATTTACGACACCTGCATCGGATGCACCCAGTGCGTTCGCGCCTGTCCCCTCGATGTTCTCGAAATGGTGCCCTGGGATGGTTGCAGGGCTGGGCAGATCGCCTCTTCCCCACGTACAGAGGACTGTGTTGGCTGCAAGCGCTGTGAAACCGCCTGCCCCACAGATTTTCTCAGCATCCGTGTCTACCTCGGCGATGAAACGACCCGCAGCATGGGTCTGGCTTACTGAGAGCAAGCACATCAGCCAATAAGCTCAGCCCGGCATAGTCGGGCTTTTTTAATGTGCGGAATCGTTGCGGTGATCGGCTCCAGGGAGGCCGCACAGCTGTTGCTTGAAGGTTTGAGGCAGCTGGAATATCGGGGCTATGACTCCGCAGGCCT
>DASCPR010000280.1:0-2216 GCA_036012625.1 Prochlorococcaceae cyanobacterium Fu_MAG_50 | reverse complement strand
TTCATCGTTGTAAGTGCCGTTGCAGCAGTCCCTTCAAGTGCTTCAGTGCTTGCCTGTTTGAGGAGCGCAGTAAGTTTGGTTTTAGCTTCAGTGGCTTTTGCTTTACCGGTTTGATTCAAAAAGTTCGGCAGGGCAACAGCTGAAAGAATGCCCACAATCACAATCACGATCATCAGCTCCACCAGGGTGAAGCCCTTCTCGAGGATGTTGCGACCCTTCTTGCGATTGAGCAGCGCCAGCTGCAGGCGGTTGTTGAGAGTGGTCATAGTTTTTAGGGTGGTAGGCCCAAATGATTTCCGAGCTTATTTTGCGTAAAAAATCCCCTTTGTCTTGGAAGAACAGCTAAAGCTTCCCTAAGAAGGCTCTTAGGCCGCTGTTTGGATCTCAAGCCCATGCGCCCGCTGCCCTCCCTGCGCAACTGGTTGCAATCCTCGTCATTGCTTGCGGTGGTGGCGGGTTACACCCTGCTGCTGGTGATCAACAGTTCCTTCGCTGATGCCCAGCGGCACCGTGATCACAGGCAGCTTGTCGAAGCCCTTTCCCTGGAGGTGAAGGACAGCCTGCCCTCTGCGGGCACCTCCAAGGCTCTTGGCCTGCAGTTGACCCTGTTGCCGAGGGGCCCTGAACAATTGATCAGGCGGCGAGGTGATCCCTCCGGTGAGATCTGGATGCAGAGCCGCCGACGCTTAGTAATGCCCGACGGCACCCCTCAATGGCTGGAGGTGCGCCAGAACATCACCGCCTCAATGCAGCGGCAGCGGATCAACCAGATGCTGCTTGTGGCGGCTGCCGGTGGCTCCTGCCTGTTCACCTCCCTGCTGCTGCGCGCCGTGTTGCGGCGCGGCCTGGTGCAACCCCTTGCCCAACTCAGCGATGAACTCACCAGCCTTGAGGCGGATTCCCTTGGTGAACGGCTCCTGGCTGTGCAGAATCAATCCTTGGAACTGCAACCCATCGCTGTTGCTTTCAATGGCCTGCAAAAACGTCTTGCAGCCGCCTGGCAGCGGGAACGGGCCTTTGTCGATGGTGTGGCCCATGAGCTGCGCACGCCGATCACGGTGATCTCTGGCCATGCCCAGCGTCTGCAGGAGGCTGAACTAGCTCCGGCTGTGGCGAGGCGTATCGGCCTGATCGGCTCAGAAGCGGAGCGCATGGGCCAGCTGGTGCGGGTGCTGCTGGATATTGCCCGCAGTGATTCCGGCAGGCTGCGCCTCAACCTGCAGGTGCTGGATGCCGATGAGCTGCTGCTGGTGGCCTTTGAGCGGTTGAGTCCCCTGGCCCCTGATCGCCTGCAGCTCACGGCACCTTGCCTGGATCCACTCCCCAGGATTCGCGGCGATCGCGATCGGATCCAGCAGTGCCTTGCGGCTCTTGTTGACAATGCCCTGCGCTACTCCACAGGTGTGGTGCAGTTGCGGGCAGATGCCTCTGCAGGTGTTGTGGTGTTGCATGTGCAGGATCATGGCCCCGGTATCCCTGCAGCTGAGAGGGCGCAGGTGGTGCAGCGTTTCGTGCGCGGCAGCAGTTCAACCGGCACCCGCGGCAGCGGCATCGGCCTGGCCACGGTGAACCTGTTGATCGAGGCCATGGATGGCAGCTTGCTGATCGCTGAAACAGCCCCCGGTGGTGCTGATCTGCAGCTGCGCTTCAGGCCTTGGGCTGCCCCACCCGCGCCATGAAGCCAACGCCGCGCCGGGTGTGCAGCAACACCGGCAGCCCTGGTTTCTCAAGTTTGCGGCGCAGGTAACCCATGTACACATCGAGGGTGTTTGGATCGCCGATGAACGGCGCTCCCCACACGGCTTCGAGGATCTCCTGACGTGGATGCACCGCATCAGCACCGCGCACCAGAAAGCAGAGCAGTTCGAATTCCCGCTGAGAAAGGGCGATCTCCTGATCGCCTCGGCTCACCTTGCGCTTGAGCCGATCAATGCTCAGATCGCCTAGTTGCAGGCTCTCTTCCGTGGTCTGGGCCTGGCTGCCATAGCCGCCGCGCCGCAGCTGGGCCCGCACCCGTGCATGCAGTTCCTTGAGATTGAACGGTTTGGTGAGGTAGTCGTCCACCCCTGAATCAAGGGCGCTGACCCGTTCCTCCATGTCATCCCGGGCGGTGATCATCAGCACGGGGGTATGGATGCCGGTGCTGCGCATTCTTCTGCACACCTCAAGGCCGTCGTAGTCCGGCAGGGTCCAGTCGAGCAGCACCAGATCAAAGC
>DASCPR010000279.1:0-1616 GCA_036012625.1 Prochlorococcaceae cyanobacterium Fu_MAG_50 | reverse complement strand
GCCAGGGCTGCTGCACGATCATTGGCGGTGGCGACTCCGTCGCAGCCGTGGAACAAGCCGGGCTCGCCGAGAAGATGTCCCACATCTCCACCGGTGGTGGCGCCAGCCTGGAGCTCCTTGAAGGCAAGGTGCTTCCTGGCGTTGCGGCCCTCGACGAAGCGGCCTGATCAAGCTAATCAGCTGATGAAGGGGAGATTGATGAGAAGGCCGTCAGCTCAGTGATGGGGGCGGCCTCTCCTACCCCTTTGCTCAGGCAGCAACGGCAGACCCAGCTTCTTGAGGGTTGCATTGATGGCTGCTCTGCCTTCCTCATGCACTACCCCCATCGACTTGCGTTGATTCGTTTTGCAGGTCTTGTATTCAGCAGGGTTCTGAGCAGCTTGAACACATTGATAGGCCTTGTTTCTAATCGCGTTCTTGCGGTTGAAGCTGCGCAGTTCCCATGACCTGCGCGTCTCGAAAAGCTGCTGCTTCTGAGTTTCGGTGAGCTGGGGGCGATGCTTGCGGCTGCCTTGATCTTTTGCCTGAAGATCACTGATATGGAAACTCACAGCCACAAGAGCCGCGCAGGGAACCAGCAGGGCACGCTTAAAGGGGATCGATGAAGTCAACAAGAGGGAGCATCAGGATGAAACGCTCCAATTCTGTTGCCTCGCTCAACGAGAATCTGACCGACAGCCAAACAATCCATGACCAGATCTGACCTGACAGCAGCAATCAACCTGGCTGCCTAAAGATCTGAGCAAAGCTGCATGGCACGTTGACGCAACCAAAACGTAACGTTACCAACACGATGACGTGCCGACAATGACTCCATGGCATCTCTATGGCGTCTCTACGGTGTCAGGGCGGCCTTGTTGTCCACCACCCTGACGCGCTTGGTCACGGAAATCAGCCCATCAGGATGTACCAGCAAAGCCGCCCAGGTCTGATGCCCCGGCAGGAATGGGGCCTTGACAGACTTGAACAGCCCCCCACCGCCCAAGGGTTCCAGCTGAATATCCGGACTGAACTGGCCCCGGACCTGGAGAGGGGAAAGAGCGATCAGGCCACCAGCCACCAGCGCATCCCCGAGGGGCTGATCCAGAATCACATCAACGTCGTAACGACTGCCGGTCAGCACCGCATCGGGAATGATCAGGCTGATCGCCAGCGGCTTGATCGTGTTTCGCAGCACAGATTGATCGGCGATCACCTCCTGAGCAACGATCTGGCCAGCCTCAGTGCTGAGCACCAGGCGTTGCTTCGCTTCCAGGGAATAACTCACCCCCGCCTGCTGCTTGATTCCCGAAACAGAAACATTGACTGTCTGGCGACCATCCTGAAGAGCTCGACCTGCACCGACAGACCAGCGGGCATCAGGGAACTGCGCAGAGAAGATGCGATAACGGCTCTGCAGAGCCAACGCCTGTTCACCGCCGAGCAGATCCGTCAGCTCCGATCCTCCAGGTGAATTCAAGGCCTGCTGCAGCCGGCTGTGGAGGGAGGCATCGACCGGGGTCTGCTGCGTCGCTTGCTCAGCTGCCTCAACTGGAGCCATGGCACTCAGGGCCAACAAACCGCAGCCCAGGAGCATTCGCAGAAGATGGCGCACAAACAACCCTGACAGTCGCTTT
>DASCPR010000278.1:0-2395 GCA_036012625.1 Prochlorococcaceae cyanobacterium Fu_MAG_50 | reverse complement strand
GCAGGACCCAGACCCTCGTGTGGCAGGGGAGGGCATCCGCCGCCTGCGTGATGCTGGTCTTGAGGTGATCACAGGGGTTCTGGAGCAGGAGGCGGCTGAACAGAACAGGGCGTTTCTGCATCGCGTTATCCATGGGCGTGCCTGGGGCATCCTCAAGTGGGCGATGAGTCTGGATGGCCGCACCGCATTGCCCAATGGCGCCAGTCAGTGGATCAGCGGCCCTGAAGCCCGTCGCTGGGTGCATCAGCTGAGGGGACGCTGTGATGCTGTGATCATCGGTGGCGGCACTGTTCGTGCTGATGATCCGTTGCTGACCAGTCGTGGCCGGCGGCATCCAGAGCCGATGCGGGTTGTGATCAGCCGTGCTCTTGATCTGCCGGCCGATGCAAGGTTGTGGGATACCTCGGTGGCACCGACCCTGGTTGCGCATGGAACACCCCCTGATGCAGCACTGCTGAAGCTGCTGCCTCAGGGGGTGGAATCCTTGTCATTGCCGGCATGTGAACCGAAGGACCTGCTCGAGCATCTGGCGCAGCGGGGGTGCAACAGGGTGCTTTGGGAGTGCGGGCCTGCCCTGGCCGCTGCCGCCATCCGTCAGGGATGTGTGCAGGAGCTGGCGGTGGTCACCGCTCCCCGGTTGATGGGGGGTGAGCCGGCTCGAACCCCTCTGGGGGATCTGGGCTTAACGGCGATGGACCAGGTGGTGGCGCTGCGCAAGTTTGAGACATTGCGCCTCGGTGATGACAATCTCGTGCGCATGTACCTGGGCTGAGGACTGATCAACTGTCTTGGCCAGCGTCCCCGTTCACTTCTTCTGATCGTCTTTGCTGATCAAGGTTCTGTGGAAGGGCCCTTTTAAGGGATTGATTGGTTAAGCGGCCGATCAGCACCCCCATCACCACAGCAAGGTAGAGAGTGCCGATGATGCTTGTCGCCACACTCAGCATCCGAGCTATGGGCAGCTGCGGGGTGATGTCTCCAAATCCCACTGTGGTGAGGCAGACAAAGGCGAAGTAGTTGATCTCTGCGGACGTCTCACCTGCTGAAATCACGCTGAGGTCGCTGACCTCTCCAAATCCGCTGGGTAGTTGCAGAGGTTGAAAACTACCCGGTTGAATCGTTTCAACAGCACTCATCACCAATCCAGCCGTGAGGCCAATGAGTAGATAGCCGGCGGAAGCACCCATCAGCACCGAGCAATTCACCTTGTCCTCGGTGTTCAGTTGCTTCAACAGTCGGAGCACACTCCAACCCACCAGCACACTCCAGCTCAGTGCCAGTGGAATGCCGCTGTAGATCAATTGAATGGGAGTGAGCAACCAGATCCAGAGGCTGATCAGAGCCACGATCACCAGCAGTTTGTAGACCCTGTCGCTCAGGGTGGGCTTCCTTCTCTTATTGCTCAACAGACTGTTCAGCAGGATGGCAATCAGGGAGTAGCCGCCCCAGCCGATATGACTCAGGGAGGGAAAAGCGAAGCTGATGACAACCAGGATCAGCAGGATGAGCAGGGGGCCATAGAGACGTTCTTTCTTAAAGGGCTTCCTGGTGATTTTCAGCATCCAAGCTCAGCAGCCAAGTTTTGATGGCTCAATTTAGATGGCTCAAATTAGATGGCTTAATTTCAGTGGCCAGCAGGTTCTGTCAAGTTGCTGGGCTCAGAGCAGACGCAGCTGTTCATTTGTGGTTTTTTTGCTCTGCCCAGCCATCGGTGAACAGCACCAGTCCTGGGGATCCCAGGGTTGCAGCATCGGCTCAAGGGCTCGACGGTGCTGGCCGTCGCCAGGTTGAAGCCAGGCCTCTTCCAGACCAGAAGGCATGATCACGGGCATGCGGTCGTGGAGTGGGGCGATCAGGGCATTGGGCTCGGTGGTGATCACGCAGCAGGTCTCCACTTCGCTGCCATCGGGACCGATCCAGCGATCCCAGAGCCCAGCCAGCCAGAAGGTCTGTCTGTCATGACGCTGAATGCGTCGCCCCTTCTCCAGGAATCCATCACAGGGCAGCAGGCAGCGCTGATGCCGCCATGGACCCCGGAAGGAGGCCTTCTGCTCCAGGGTTTCGCTGCGGGCATTGAATGGCCGCGGGCCCTTGGCTGGGTCCTTGACCCAACCGGGCAGCAGCCCCCAGAGCATGTGGCTGAGATTGTCCTGGCCATGCTCCTGGCGCAGTGCCAGGACTGGTTCGCCGGGACGAATCAGATCACGGGGGGCGTAGTGCCTTAGCCACGCACTCTCTGGACCTGCTTTCAGCCAGGGGTGGAGCCGTTTTTTCAGCGCTTCAGTGGGTGTTGTGAGGCTGTAGCGGCTGCACATCGCAATGCTGGTGCGGGATTGTTGAGTTCGGTTGCCGAAGGCCTGTGGAGGGTTAAGGCTTGCCCAGAAAGCATTCTGAC
>DASCPR010000277.1:0-1753 GCA_036012625.1 Prochlorococcaceae cyanobacterium Fu_MAG_50 | reverse complement strand
GGCACCTCCGCAACCCTTGGCGGACCTGAATCACGTGAGGCGATGCTCGAGTACGCAGGGCAGATCTTTGCCAGCAGCTTTGAATCCACCTCACTGATTGAAGAAGAACGGCTCAGCCCAGAAGAGTTTTTCACGGTGCATACCGCCTATGGCGATCCGGATAACGGCGGACTGTTTGCCTTACCGCTACCAGCTGTTGCTGATCAGCCCAAGCTCAATCCCGGCAACGCCAGCAGCACGCAGGGCTACATCGCCGACCAAGCCCAGCTGTGGTTGGACGACAGCCTTAACGCACCACCATCGGGTGATGTCAACGATGCCGCTTGGCGATTTAAAGCTTGGCCGCCGACTTGGAACGCTTCCGGCAGTCCACAACCTGGTGCGCCAGGCCAAAGACACCTGTTCGATTGAGGAACTGCTCGAACGTTTTTCCAAGCAGCTTGGTTTGGGTGAGCGTTTCCCTCGTGCTTACCGCGTCTTGCTGCTTGAAAGCTTGCTCGCGTTGATCTCCCATGCTCGCCGCAAGTTCTCTGAGCACTACGCCCCAGGCTTTCAGTTAGTGAACCCGAAGGCACCTGTTGCTCTTGTTGGCTACACGCCAGGTAGGAGTCAAGGGGAGAATGCCTGGCGTGCACTGAAGCAGACACCTAACCCATCGCCTCCGTTGAGTCGTCTTGAGGTCTGCCACGAAGCCGCAGCCTTTTCAGGCTTGCGCAGCCGAATTGATCAGATGGAGACCATGCAGGCCTTCTCGAGCATCTCTCTTTATCAAGCCTTTCAGATCGAACCGCTGTAGCGATGACATCAAGATGGGTCTTCCCAGTCTTTGAGAATGGTCAGGACTACACGCTCAACCCTCAGGCCTGTCAACGCAATGGCTGGTTAGCGAAGCGCTGCAGTGAGCATCTCAAAGACCTCTTTGCAACCTGCTCCGATCTTCAGGCCGCTGTTTTTCTGGGAAATGGCAAGTCAGCGATCAAAGCCCTTGAACTGCATCAAAGCCTTGCTGATACCCCACAGCGGGTTGAGGTGTATGTGCTCCCCCATCCCAGTGGCGCCAACAATGTAAGGATCACAGAGTTCCTGAGCAAAACTCAGACCCTTGCCTCGATCAGGTCGTGAGCTTGCGGTTGCGGTTGCGTCTCTGAAATCTGGGATCCAGCTCGCTATCGCGTCCAGTCACATTGGTGCGCGTATTTCCAGTAGATCTGGGCATGGCCTGAGGCCACCATCTGCTGCTGGATGTTTGTTCCACCTTTAAACAGTTCACCCACCGTGCGGCCATAGCGATCAAGGGTGATCCGTTTGAGCTCAATGGTCTGACCTGCCACCAGGCCATTGAGATAGTTCCTTGCCGCCTTGGCTGGAGCTGGATTTGCCTTGTCTCCTGTCAGTTCTGGTGTATCGATGCAAGCCAGCCTGATCTTTTCTCCCGCAGTGGTTTTGCAGGTATCACCGTCGTAGCAGGAGCGGATCGTGACCCTGCCTGAAACCAACCGTTCAGGTGCAGCAGTGGTTGCCTCAGCCCTGCGATGGCAATGAGAGCTGTTGTTGCTGCTCTGCCAATGGCAACCGGCTGAATTCAAGCCACCACCATGGGCCTCCACAACCTGTGGGCTAAGCAGAGCAGTGCAGAAAAGCAGGATCAACAGGCCTTGTTCGGTTCTCACCGCCAAGGGTGCGGCTTCTGCCACTATCTCGCAGCACTAGGTAGATCTACAGAGGAGAGGTCCTCCTCGGAGACAACCATGAC
>DASCPR010000276.1:0-1640 GCA_036012625.1 Prochlorococcaceae cyanobacterium Fu_MAG_50 | reverse complement strand
TCAAGGCTGCTTCATTCAAGGCTGCTTGATCTATTCCTTGGAGATGGATCCTTGCCGCAAGCTTGGCTTGGGCCGCAGGATCAGGCAGGAACAGGTTTGAGCAAAACATCTTTCAGCAAAACATCTTTGAGCAGAACAGCCTTCAGCCGAACAGGTTTCAGCTTGGCTCTCGTTCAAGTCGGGCTCAGCTGCTTTGTGTTGTGGCCGGTTCGAGCCGGATCTCCTCCCCAGCATCTGCCCTTAGAGGCCCGCTGCTGCCTGGCTTCCGGTGATTGCCTGCAACTGGAAGTGGCCGATGAACCTGAAGAACAGCGTCTGGGAATGATGCAGCGGCAGGCGCTGCCCAAGGGCCGTGGCATGTGGTTCCCGTTCAAGTCCGCAAGGCGCCTGCGCTTCTGGATGCACAAGACCCTGGCCCCCCTTGACATGTTGTTTGTCAATCAGGGGCGGGTGATCGCGATCGAGGCTGCCGTGCCTGTCTGTTCAAACTTGCCTTGCCGCAGTTATGGACCAGCACAGGATGCTGAAGCTGTGCTTGAGCTTGGCTCAGGGGAGGCGGCGCGACTTGGCATCCGTGTGGGGACTGAGCTGCGGATTGAGCCGCAACCAAGCCAATCAATTCCGCAATCGATACGGCCCTGAATATTGTTTTGACGCCAGGAGCTCCTTGCCTGCATCGGCTGTGATCTCTTTGTGAGGTTGAGTCTTCCTTGCCTGAAAGAAATCTGAATAAAGCGATTGCGTCTTCTCAAGGCGGTTGATGATCTCTCTCCTTCTTTCGGCCTGTGGTTCAGGATGAGGGCACATGCCTTCGCTGGTTGTCCTTTCATCTACCCAGCTATCAGCGGATTCCTAGTGCTGATGAAGGCTTTGAGCTGTTCAAGGTTTCAGTGGCCCAACTCCAGCCCACCCAATGGTGCGTGGGCTTGGCGGAAGTGAGCAGCCGCCAGCTTGATTTCCGTGATGAAAGCCCTAAGCAACGGCAGAAGTATTTAAAGGGCAAGCCTGTCCCCCTCGTCCGCAATCGTTCAGGTTCGCTGTGGATGATTGATCGCCATCATCGTCTTCGAGCCCTGTTGGAGCTTGACCAAGATGCCACCACCTATGGATATGTGATCGAAAACTGCTCTGCTGAGGATGATTCAGAGAGTCTTCGTCTGTTGGCTGAACGGGGTTGGTTGTATCTCTACAACGGTCGTGGCCATGGCCCCCTCTCGCCCCAGGGTTTGCCAAGGAGCCTGCTGCAACTGGAGGACGACCCCTACCGAAGCCTTATCTGGAAACTCAAAAGGGAAGGGCTGCTTCGCTCTGAACCCTTGATTCCCTATCACGAATTCCGTTGGGGGGCCTGGTTGCGCAGCCGTGCGCTGCCCCCCTTCAGCAGCAAGCGCCTTGAACCGGCCTTGCCGGCTGCTCGCAGTTTGGTGCGTTCCCGTTCCGCCTCCCATCTGGCTGGCTGGATTGGCTGAGGGATACCCCCCCTAAACAAGGGATGCTTATCTCAGGCCATGGGTCGATAGTGAAGGGAGCGATAAGGGCCTCGGTTATGGGAAAAAGACTCCTGGACTTCAAGGTCGTTCTCCACGACCAGAACAAGCGTGAGGCCCATCGCATCATCCGCAAGGTGGTGAGCGAAAGCG
>DASCPR010000275.1:0-1587 GCA_036012625.1 Prochlorococcaceae cyanobacterium Fu_MAG_50 | reverse complement strand
CTCCGATGGGATCGAGAACGTCTGGGTTACGCCTGGCAATGGCGGCACGGACGAACTCTGTGGCTGTGACCGGCTGAGCGTGGCCGAGACCGATGGCGATGGCCTGATCGAGGCCTGCCGCACCCATGGGATTGAACTTGTGGTGGTGGGCCCTGAAGCCCCGCTGGCTGAAGGCCTGGCAGATCAGCTGCGAGCAGCGGGGCTGGCGGTGTTCGGCCCCGGTGCCGATGGTGCCCAGCTGGAAGCAAGCAAGGCCTGGGCAAAAGCGCTGATGAGCGAAGCGGGAGTGCCCACAGCAGGCCATTGGACGGTGAGCACGGAAGCTGAGGCGATGGCCGTGCTTGAGCAGGTTCAGCGACCGCTGGTGGTGAAGGCCGATGGTCTGGCAGCAGGCAAGGGGGTGACGGTCGCCGAAACCACGGAGGACACAGCTGAAGCCATCCGCGCTGCCTTTCAGGGACGCTTCGGCTCTGCCGGCTGCCAACTTGTGCTTGAGGAACGCCTTCAGGGACCTGAGGTCTCGGTGTTTGCGCTCTGCGACGGCAATCGCATGGTGCTGCTGCCCCCCGCCCAGGACCACAAGCGGCTTGAGGAGGGAGACCAGGGGCCCAACACCGGTGGGATGGGGGCCTATGCCCCAGCCCCCTTGCTCGATGCCGAAGGTCTTGCGCTGGTGCAGCGCCTTGTACTGGAACCGACTCTGGCTGCGCTTGCACGGCGACAGATCAACTACCGCGGCGTCATCTATGCAGGGCTGATCCTGACGGAGTCCGGCCCCCAGGTCATTGAATTCAACTGCCGTTTCGGTGACCCTGAGTGTCAGGCACTGATGCCCTTGATGGGAGCGGAGCTGGCCAGGGTGCTGCAAGCCTGTGCTCTGGGTTGCCTTGATCTGGCCGCACCCCTGAGCATCCGTGGCGGCTGCAGTGCCTGCGTGGTGGCGGCCGCCGGCGGCTATCCCGATTCACCCCGCAAGGGTGACCCCCTCAGCATCGAGCTGCAGGAGGGGCGCTCCCTGCAGCTCTTCCATGCGGGCACCGCTCGCCAGCAGGATGGTTCTCTGGTCACCTCGGGGGGGCGTGTGCTGGCGGTGGTAGCTCAGGGAGACAGCTTTGATCAGGCCTTCGACGCTGCCTATCAAGGGCTGAGGGCGGTGGAGTTCACCGGCATGACCTACCGCAGGGACATCGGCTATCAGGTGCGGCGGAATCAATCCAGGACAGGCCAACAGCCTGGACTCAGGACATAGGCCAGAACAGGCCCAGAGTGCTCGGCAGAGCGCGGCTGAACGGCTGATCAGATCCGGCCGCCACCGGCAAACCCACAAGGCAGATCTGCGCACAGTCCTAGGCTGGGGAGGAATACCAGGCCTGATGGCCAGCAGCAGCACTCCTGCCATCACTGAATGGGCTCCTCCAGGCAGTGACCCACCACCACCGGAACCCTCCGGATGGTGGCGGCGGATCTCCATGTGGTGGGCTGAATTCAGCCTGCAGACCAAGCTTCTGGCCGTGGCCACCCTGGTGGTGAGCCTGATGATGACAGGCATCACCTTTCTGGCCCTGAATGGCATCCAGCGGGATGCGG
>DASCPR010000274.1:0-1966 GCA_036012625.1 Prochlorococcaceae cyanobacterium Fu_MAG_50 | reverse complement strand
GACCAATGGATCTACACCAGGGCTAGAACATCTGCCTCCAGTCATCCATCTGCCACCAGGCATCCAGCTGAATACAGAATTCAACCAAGTTCGAGGCAGGCAAGGCCATAGACCTCCGCTAGTGAAATGTGGGGTTGCTCACCGCGATACATCCGCAATGTCTGGGATACCGCAGTGAAGCCACTCCGTTGCAGAAGATCCTCTGCTGCTGGATTGGCCCCTGGTGCATCCAGTAGCACAACTCCGCGATGACGTTCGATCAAACGCTTGAGTAAAAGCTCAGCAAGCTGGGGTGTGTCGGCCAATAGCGGACCAATACGCCAACCTTCTCCATCACGTAATAAGCACGGTCTGATACGCCCGAAACCATGGCATCGTCCGTTGCCATCGACCAATGCCAATACGGTTCCAGCTGGATGCTTGAGCCAATCGGCCAGGAAATGAGGCCTTGGACTCGGTTCGCGCATGGCGTCATAGGCCTGCACTGCAATGTCTGGAATTGATCCGCCCTCAAGCAATTGCAAGCCATTGGTTTGGCAGGCAGGGTCATTCTCTGAACAGGCCAGAGTGCCATCCCCAAGTATTTGCCAACGGGTCGTAGGTGATGCAGCCTCAAACCCCCAACCTGAGTAGTCATCAACTCGATCAAGACTTGCCTCCAGACCAATGCATGGCAGATCAACGAGATGCTCCAAGGCGTGCTTCCATAATTCAACCCCATATCCATGGCCTCGTTCTTCCTGCACGACCATGAAAAGACCGATGAAGCCGTAGGCGGCGTTGTAGCGGATTCCGGCGATACAGCCAACAGGTTGTTTTCCTAGCCAGCCCACCCAGAGACCCTGACGGTCGGTGTGGCGATAAATACTCACATCACCAACCCCTGGAGCAAAGCCTTCGCCTCTTGCCCATTCGGTGACGCACGAGATGTCATCGCGTTGCAATGGACGAATCTTCAGCAACGAGGCCATGAATTTGCGGTAACAGGGGAGAGCTGGCCTGCTGTCATGGCAGAACCTGTTGGCTAAGTATGGGACCCTGATCCCTTGTTGATGATCAATGGTTTGTAGATGAACAATCGCATGTTGATGACCCTGAACGCCCCCAATCGGCGAGGTTTCAGCCTGTCAGTGGCTTAACCAATCCCTGGAATATCAAAAGGGAGCCTGTTCTCTACCGCCGCTAACCATCGCTGAACGCCGGGCACCCGCAGCAAAGCCAGGGGCACAACGATATGCACGCCGATCCAAGCAACACCCAAGATTGCCCCGATACGTCCCCCCTTTTTCAGCAAACTAACCTTTGGCTTCTGCTCATCCATCGAAAGTCTTCCTCGGTTCATACAGATGCTATTCAATCCCTGGGCTCAAGCTTGGAAGGTTTGCTGCAGCTCCTGCTTCTGCAAGCTGAGCAATACGGCCTGGTCGAGGGGCTGTCTCAGCTGGTCTTACAGTGCTTCAGTGCCGAATCAACTGTGAGGCCCCTACGGGTGTGATTCAGACCAGAGGTGGCTTCCATTGATGCCCTGGTGAGGCAATGACCGGCGGAATCGGTTCTAATGAGCTGAAAGCAACTTTCTCCCCACACTCTCCCTGATGGACCACCTCAACGGCGGGTACATGAGTCTTGCGATAACTGGTTTCCTCTTCATGGGTCTCCAGGTCCTGTGGATTTCGATGGTGCTCAGAGGCCAGAAAAACCAGAAACGCCAGAGATATGCCAGACCCATGTCCACGGCTGAGTTCAAGAGGTCCTTGGAGCGGATCTGGGAGGACAGCCCAGTTGCCGGTCCCCACGACTAGCTTTTCTGTTGAGTAGGTTCGTTCCTATCCTGATTGACATGAGAGGTGAATTGTGCAATTGAGATGGCCTGGGTTACTTCCCCATGAGCAGCTCAGCTCATCAGCGGCTCCCTCGGCTGTTCTGTAGACGCTTACTATCACAAGAATCAGCTGAGAAACAACAT
>DASCPR010000273.1:0-18455 GCA_036012625.1 Prochlorococcaceae cyanobacterium Fu_MAG_50 | reverse complement strand
TGATGCGACTGGCCTATCTGGTGGTGGGAGCGGGCCTGTTCCTTGCCATGGGCCAGCTCGGCAACGGTGACATTGAAAGCGCCGTGGCCTGGACCAGCGGACTGGTGGTGGGTGGAGGTGGGATCATCTCGTTTGTGCGCCATTCGATCTTTCATCGCAGCGATGCCGCGCGGATGCAATGGGACCTTGGCCGCCGCAACAACTTTCAGCTCGAGGCCGGCTTCGCCAATCTCGCCTGGGGGGCAACATCTCTGGCCGCACTGGGCTGCGACTGGAGCACCAGGGCCCAAGGGGCATTGATCTTCAGCTATGGGCTCTATATCGCCATGGCGGCGGCACTGCATCTCTTCGATGTGTTCAATGGCAGCCAGGAGAATGGCCATCGCCCCGGTACCGCCATCATCACCGCAGCCTTCGCCGTGGCGCTGCTGATGATCGGCATCAACGCCGTTCAGGCATAAAAGACTGTCTCAAACAGAATCCGCATGGCTGGCCGCGGCCAACAGATCCCGGTTGTTGCCTGGATAGGCTGTGTTCTCAGACCAATGCTGAGAAGCCACGGTTGGGATCTGGCCATTACTGGGCATATTCATGTAATAGACAGAATCAATCACATCTGCCAAAGGCAAGGGAACCTCTGGCAAGTCTGAAGGGGAATAGCGGGTGTTGTTGGTGATCGCATCAAAATGACTGTCAATCTGATCCTTGAGCTGGTCATAGATCAAACCCACATTCTCAATATCTTCGTCCGTCGTCAGCGCCGCCTCCCAGAAGTGAAGATTACCCGTCTCCACACCATCTTCAGTGCCTGTAACTTCTCGGTAATAGATATGCAGAAACGGCACCTGGAAGCGATCAAGCATGTTAAAGATCGTGCCATTGATCCATCCATAATCATTAGGGATTGTCTTGGGAGTATATGAACCCCAACCGGTGATCATTTCAACGGAATAGGAATCATTCAAACTGCTGTCTAGATTATTCTCATCCCAATGAATCATGGCAATACCATTGGGTAATGCCATCACATTTTTGGCACTGGCAATCGGCGCAGGATCCTCCTGGGTAAGAAAGTCTGTCCAGATATAGAGAGATCCAGGCCCCCAGC
Organism: Prochlorococcaceae cyanobacterium Fu_MAG_50; assembly: GCA_036012625.1. Taxonomy (GTDB): domain Bacteria; phylum Cyanobacteriota; class Cyanobacteriia; order PCC-6307; family Cyanobiaceae; genus DASCPR01. The sequence continues at coordinate 17,347 of DASCPR010000273.1, read as the reverse complement.
TGCCCAGGAGTGTGGCTGGCTGAGGGCAACCACCATGAAAGTAGCCAGGGGAGACCTCTGAACCGGCATCGAGATAGGCAGGGGTTTGACATTGCAGAGTCACCGCTTCATCCATGGCGTGATCGCCATAGAGACTGTTGGCGGGGAAATCCACGAATCCAATCTGATCATCAGTGCCGCTGCCCTGATCGAACTCCTGGGAGAAGGCGGCTTCGAATTGCTCAAACCTGCGGGTACCAGGTTTAGCGTTGCGACCTTTAGGCTTGATCGCCCAGTTGGCATCAGCCTGATACTGCCTGACAGAACCATTCTTGCTATTGAGGAAGGCAACGTTGTTGACACCATCAACAACCTCTGCGGCAACAATCGACCATTTCTTCCTGGCAGCGATCGCCGGCAGCCTGGTGATCAGATCACAATCTCCAGCTGCAGACTTAACCTGATAGTCTCCTGAATCTGTGACAGACAGACTGATAAGACCTTCAGTTTCAATAGAATTGCCGGAAGCACAAGCATCCTGAATCTTGCCATCAGCATCGAAATCCGTGGCAAAAAGGCGCTCAATCTCGCCATAGGCATCACTATTTTTCTTATAGGTTGTGGATGTTCCCCCACGCAGGCTCCAGTTCTGATCAGCCTCAATAATCCTGATCTTGCTTGTCTTGCGGTTTACAAACACAACACGATTGGAATCATCTGCAGTGGTTGCTGAATCCCCAGAGAGTGAATCGGAAGCATTGATCACTTCCACTGCAGCCAGATCCCAGTTCTTCTTTCTGGCGATCCTGGGAAGATCAGTGAGCTGAACCAATGAATCAGAATCAGAGCCAGTCTGCACGTAGTATTCGCCTGAATCTGCACTCAATAACTTCGCCTTACCTTCTGCATCAAGCAGCTCGAGATCATTCATGGCAGGGATCAATAAAACTTCTCCTCTAAATCTAGCTGTTGTGCTTAAGGCTGGCCGAGCTGCATGGGCCGATCCCTTCGTGCTCAGCACAGCCAGGGGGAGACACTTGATCAAAACTCAGGCCAGGATGCTGCAGAGAGCCAGATCAGCGACGGCACACCTTCACCAGATGGTCACATGGTCGTGACAGGCCACTCTCCCATTCAGCAGAAGGACTGGCAGGAAAAAAGGACTGAAGAAGTTGTTGAAAAATGCAGCCAGGCAGGGGGAAACAAGCAAGGACAGTGGCGGTTTGCAAAGCTGCTCTTCAACGATCTGGGATCTGCTGAGTTTTCAGAGACCTGCATAGCAAGGATTGAGTGGCAACAACTGAGTTGCAACAACTGAGTGACAAAAACTGAATGACGAAAACTGAGTAACAACAACTGGGCATCAACGAAGACGCAGAGCAAAAAGGCACTGCTTCTGATCATGTTTCGCAGCAAGGCCTTGATCATTTCACCAGCAAATAACATGTTGTATTTATTGATCGCTACAAAAAACTTACGGTTAAGTCAACGCATAAAGATTGCTTGACACTCACTACTTAGCCAAGGAGACTGTTTTTATTGATTTGAATCAATGTCGACAGATTCAACAACAAACGTCGCGATGATAGCTTGCATGGTGGTGAGTTGACGCATCAAGAGAAAAGTCGTCTTGGCCTTTTAAGGCCAAATATCATTGCAGGCAGCTGCGCCATCGGCATCGCCCTGGGCATGGCCCGGCTTGACTTCGGGGCCATCGGTCGCCTGATGGTGCAAGACCACTGGATCAACACCTCAGGAATAGGTGAGCTTGCGGGATTAAGTCTGCTCGCATTTCTGTTTGGCTCCATCCACCACGCTCAGATCAGCGCCCGAAGAACTGTCTTGCGAACCCTGTTCGTTGCAGCAGTGCTGTTGCCAGTGTCTTTCTGGATCGCCGTCTTCGAAGCTGATTTCATCGGGCAAGCCTGCACTCGAGTGCTTGCGGGATGGGCAGCGGCACACGTGATGAGTGGCATTCCAGGTCTTGCCCTTGAAGGAGCTCCCTCAGCCCTGCGCCGACGTGATTCCGGCATGGTTCTTGCCGGCGGCGGATTCGGTGCCTTGATCGGAGCCTTTGCGATCGGGATCTTCGCACCTGAATCAGCACGTGGGGCCTGGATTGTGATGTCTCTGATAGCAACAGTATTGACATTGCCTGTGCTCTGGTTGATCAGAACATCCAGAGCTGAAGATTCCAGCCCAGGGTCTTCAACAACGCCGGAGGCCTCAACGGCTGCACCAGGAATCAAGCCAGGGGAGCGCTGGCGCGTCGTGGTTCTGATCTGTGGAGGAGGCCTCTTGGTGGGTGCAGGCCAAATACCGATTTGCCTCTATGGGCCGATCGTCGTGTATGACCGCCTTGGTGGCGGAGCATCCCTGAGCAGCGAGTCCCTTGCAGTGTTTGGGATCGGTAGTGCGATTGGCGCCCTCACAGCAGCCTTCCTGCCTCGACACTGGCCCACAGCATTGATCCTGCCCCTGGTGTCTCTGATCGGACTTCTCGGCAGTGTGCTGTTTCTGTTCAGCAATGCCATCTCAACCATTCTGTTGGCAACCCTTCTGATTGGTATCTGGATGTGGATGACGATTCCGCTCACCTATGACAGGCTCGGGGAGATTGGGCTCTCCGCTGACGCGCATCGTCGCGTATGGGCATTGATGGCAACACTGGCAGGCCTTGGCTACACAATATTTTCCTTGTCTTCTGCTGGCCTTGCCAGTAAGCACCTGAATACAATTCTGTTGATTGGCGTGTTGGTGATCGTTCTCCAGTTCGGCATGGAGATCCTGCAAAGACTTGGCTCAGCAAAAACGATCAGAAAGCCTCTGCAGGGTCAATAGCTTGGTCTTCACCAACAGGCTTGTTATCAACTAACAGGCCTGTTATTCACCAACAGCCTTGTTATTCACCAACAGCCTTGCTATTCACCAACAGCCTTGCATCAAAGCGAAACCCCTTGATCAAACCATTGGCTGAATGAAAGGGGGCCGGGTTGAGATGGGAACTTTGCCGCGGCTGCCCCTCCAGGGATCCAGCAGCAGAGTGTTGAAGATGATGGCGACTCTCAGTGAAGGAACATCAACGATCTGTTGATGGGTTCTGTTCAAAGAGATCGCAGTCAGAATCACAGCCCGCCAGGCCGCCTAGTTGTCTTGATAGGCAGGCTGATCGCTGTAGCCGAGGGCATGGTTGTTGTGATGGGCTGCATCCTTCGGGTAGAACTCAGTTCCGGGAAGCATCTCTGCCAACGGCCAACCATGCCTGACCCGCTCGACATAGTCGGGATTACTCAATGACGGGCGGCCAATGGCCACGGCAGCGGCCAAGCCCTCGTTCACCCGTTGTTCTGCGGTTTCAGGCGTGTAGCCGGAATTGGCGATGAAGTTGCCCCTGTAGGCGTCACGAAGATCACTGAGACCCTGAACAGGGCACATGCCGTGATAGCCCATGCGTTCATTGACCTGATCCATCACCTGCACGTAGGCCAGGTCGAAATCATTGAGTCTGTTGAGGATATAAATGAACAGCTCGTTATTGTCCTCACTGCCCATATCGCCATAGGCATTGTTCGGTGAAATTTTGATGCCGACACGTCCAGAGGGGAACTCTTCAAAGACCCTCAGCAACACCTCCTCCAAAAAGCGGAAGCGGTTCTCAAACGTGCCTCCATACTGATCCGTGCGCTGATTCGAACAGGATTCCAGAAAGGTGGAGATCAGGTAGCCATTGGCAGCATGAACCTCGATGCCATCAAAACCCGCCTGCCTGCAATTGGCGGCAGCAAGACCCCAGTCATTGACGATGGCTTTGATCTGCTCAACGCTGAGAGCAAGGGGAACCTCATAGGGCGCCATCTCCCCTGATGCCAAGACCACGCCGGGCCTCACACCGGCTTTACCAGCCACGATCGGAACGGCACTGGGGGCAACGATCTGCGCTCCAGCCGGCAGATATGAGCTGTGAGCGGCCCGTCCGACAAACCAGAGCTGGCAGAGCATCAACCCAGCTTCGGCATGCACCGCATCCGTGACCTGTCGCCAGCCTTGAACCATTTCAGCGGTGTAGATGCCAGGGGCACCAGCCCAGCCCTCAGCCATGGGACTGATCGCCGTGGCCTCGCTGATGATCATGCCGAAACCGGCCCGTTGGCGGTAGTAATCAGCATTGATGCGATCAGGAATACCGGCTGGTCCACAACGCCCCCGGGTCAGGGAGGCCATCACAAACCTGTTGCTGAGCTGCAGTTCCCCGAGGGTCACGGGCTCAAACATGTGGGTCAGCACGGGCTGCGAACTGGGTTGTGGGAGATCGTGCATCGAGATGATCCGTGTTCAGTCAGGGGAGGCCGCTGAGGTGAGGGGCCGGCGCTTGAAAATCCCATACCTGGGGGCGAACAGGAAGGCAAGCAGAAACAGGCCCGTCTGCACCAGCACGATGCAGCCAGAGGTGGAGCTGTCGGTCCAGTAACTGATGTAGACACCGAGCACACTGGAGAGCACGCTGCTGGCGATGGCCAGAATCGTCATCCGATCAAAGCGATCCGTGAGCAGGTAGGCGGTGGCACCGGGGGTGACCAGCATCGCCACCACCAGGATGATCCCAACGGTCTGCAGACCGGCTACAGCCGAGAGGGAGAGCACCGAGAGCAGCAGGTAATGGAGCAGACCGGTGTTGATGCCGATCGAACGGGCGTGGGTGGGATCGAAGCAGAAGAGCATCAGATCCCGGCGCAGCAGCAGCAATACGGCCACCACGATCAGGGAGATCCAGAGGGTCTGCTGAATGTCGGCAATCGAGATGCCGAGCACGTTGCCGAAAAGGATATGGGTGAGATCGATGTTGCTGCGGGTGCGGGAGACCAGCACCAGGCCGAGGGCAAAGAAGCCCGTGAACACAAGGCCGATGACGGTGTCTTCCTTAACGCGGGACTTCTGCTTGATGAAGCCGATCGCAGCAACGGAGCCCACCCCGAAGACAAAGGCACCGAGGGAGAAGGGCAGGCCAAGGGCATAGGCCACCACCACACCGGGCAGCACGGCATGGGACACGGCATCACCCATCAACGCCCAGCCCTTGAGGGTCATGTAGCAGGAGAGCAGGCCGCAGACGCCGCCGACCAGGGCACTGACCAGCAGGGCACGCACCATGAAGCCATGGCTGAGGGGTTCCATCAGCCAGGTGAGAGCGGAGGTGCTGGCAAGCAGGGCGGTGCTCATCCGCTGAGTTCTTCCGAGGAGGTGGGGCCCGTGAGCAGGTTCGGGGGCATGCCGCCGAAGGTCATGGCGAGGTTTTCCGGGGTGAACACCTCCGAGGTTTCGCCATAGGCGAGCACGGTCTTGTTGATCAGCACCACCAGATCGCAGAAGTCGCGCACATGGCTGAGATCGTGGGTGGAAATCAGGATGGTGCGGCCATCGTCGCGGAACTGCAGGAACAGATCGGCCATCAGCTTCTCGGTGCGCACATCAACGCCGTTGAAGGGTTCATCGAGGAGCAGCACGGAGGCGCGCTGGGCGATGGCGCGAGCCAGGAAGGTGCGTTTGCGCTGGCCACCGGAGAGGGAACCGATCGGCCGCTCACGCAGATCGAGGAGATCCACCCGCTCGAGGGCATGGCGAACCGCGGCCCGGTCTGATTCCCGGGGGATGCGCAGCAGATTCATGGAGCCATAGCGGCCCATCATCACCACATCCCAGACGCTGACAGGGAAGGAACAATCAATCCCCTCGCTCTGGGGCACATAGGCCACGGCCTGATCACGCTGGGCCTGGGCGACTGAGAGGCCATTGATGCGAATGGAACCACGGGAGGGGCGCACGAAGCCCATCAGGGCTTTGAACAGGGTGGACTTACCGGCACCGTTCATGCCGACCAGCCCGCAGATGCAGCCGGCCTTGAGACGCAACCCGGCGTCATAGAGGGCGACGGTGCCGTTGTAATCAACGCAGAGGCCATCGGCCTCGATGCGCAGCTGATCAACGTTGCGCAAAGACTCGAAGCGGGCCATCAATGGCTTCCCCCTGCAGGGACAAGACCTTCACGGATGAGGCGAACGTTGTGGCGCTGAAGATCGAGCAGGGTGGGAGCCGGCCCATCGGCCGTTGAGAGAGAGTCCACATAGAACGTACCCCCGAAGCGGGCCCCACTGGCCCGAGCCACCTCCTGCTGGGCCTTGTCGCTGACAGTGCTCTCACAGAAGATCGCCGGCACTCCACGGGCCTTCACGGTGTTGATCAGAGCGGCCATCCGCCTTGGGGTGACCTCACTCTCAGCATTCACGGGCCAGAGATAGGCCTCCTCCATGCCGTAATCCCTGGCGAGATAGGTGAAGGCCCCCTCGCAGCTGACCAGCATGCGCCTGTCTGCCGGAATGCTGGCCAGGGAGCTGCGCAGCTCATCATCGAGAACCTGCAACTTCTTTTTATAGATCTCGCCATTGCTGGCAAAGATTTCGGCCGAGGCGGGATCCAGCTGACTGAAGCCAGCCACGAGACGATCCACATACTGCATCGCCCGCTGGGGCGACATCCAGGCATGGGGATTGGGCTTGCCGGCATAGGCATCGGCTTCGATCAGCAGCGGCTGCATGCCCTGGCTGAGGGTGAGGGTGGGCACATCACCGGCGGCAGCGGTGAACTTGCGGGCCCAGAGCTCCAACCCGAAGCCGTTCTCCACGATCAGGTCAGCATCGGCGGCCTGTTCAAGATCACTGGGGGTGGGTTGATAACCGTGGATCTCGGCGCCCTGCTTGACGATCGAACGCACGTTGAGGCGATCACCGGAAACGTTGCGGGCCATATCCGCCAGCACGGTGAAGGTGGTGAGCACCAGGGGCCGGCTATCGGCAGCATCTGCAGCGGCGGTGTCGCTACCGGGGGGCTTGGGCTCACAGGCCGCCAACAACAGGGCAGCACCGATGGCCAGCAGCCAGGGAACACCTCCAGGCCATGGCCGCCGATCAAGCAAATGAGACAGTCACCTACGGAGAGCATCGCGCAGAACAGGGCCACCGCGGCCAGCAGCCCGCTAACAGCACGTCAACGTATCGATTGCGTTACGCCTTCGTTACGCAGGCGTGACATTGCCAGGAAGGGGGCTTGATATTGCCTTAAAGGGGTGGTGATGCTGCTGTGAGAGGGGTTATCAAGCTGCCGTGAAGGGGCAGGTGGGCAAAAGCTTGCTGGCGGAACTCTGCGCTGCCCTGTTGCCTGTCAATGTCCATCAAGGTGCGTTCGGCAGAGATGTTGATCAGCGGCTATTCGTGGCCAGCGCCACCGCCACTGCTGGAGACGCCGCTTGGCAAACATGTGGTGATGATGCCAAGCGAAATCCAGCCATGTGCTCATCATTTTGATGCAATAGTTACCGAGCCCAAACGTTGCGCCAACTGAGCCAGTAAGCCTCTACTAAAGGTGCGGGATCGATGCAAAAGATCATCAAAAGCATTAGCGGGCAAAACAAACAACCGCACACCATTGGCTCCAGCACTCACGGTGGCTGATCGCGGTTCATCCATGATCAAGCCCATCTCGCCAACAGTCATACCGATCCCAAGCAACAAACCCTTTCCGTTCGCTGTGCGCAGCTGCACGTCACCATCAATGACCAATGCGATGAAATCACTGCTTGCGCCTTTTTCCATCACGATCTCACCCGCTGACAAGCTCTGTATGTAGCCCTGACGAGCCACCCATAACAAACCGGCAGGCAACAGATCTGCAAACAAACTGGAGCTGGCAAGAACTGAATATTCAGCTTGATCAGGGTCGGGCTCAGCAAGTCGTTGACTCGTCAGGAAAGGAGAGCCCCCAAGACCTTCACGAGGATCTTCTAAACGTCTATCAACTTGATCGGGATAACGTTCGCGCTCAACCATCAACACCCAACCAGCAGTATCTGGATCAGGGTCGTGCCATAACAGATCCAAAGCCTCATCCAAACCACCCGCTGCAGCGACCTCATCAGGCAAAGCCTTGATGCCGGCGGCTATCAAGCGAGGTTCAAGCAACTGATGCCGGTCTTCAAGCCGCATCTTCAACGCTCTTTGCAGGGGTCTTAGCAAAGGATCTGTAACAGCCAATTGAGCGAGATTGGTTGCAAACCCAGCCTGTTCAAGCCAAACCTGCCTCTGATGCTGAAGACGTTCCTGTTCAAGGTCTCCCTGCGGACCAAAACGTTTCAACATCTCCTGCCAATCCGCATCTTCGAGTCCACAATCCAGCCGCAACCGCTCGAGTCGCTCCAATAATTCAGGCTGCAGTGTGGAGGGATCAATAATCTCTAAACCGGCTATCCGCAGTAAATCCTCCATCCCCTCGGAAGCCGCTTCACGGCGCAGATCATCAACCTGACGTTGAAAATTATCGTGAGCCAGCAAATCGGGTTGATCCTCAACAAGCTCGCGCAGCACAGCATGGTGATCAGCGTCCTCAAGCTGAAGCGTCTGGCGCAGCTCCTGCAGCTCCAACAGTGCCGAGGCCGTTTCGAGCCGGCCGGTGCGCAACATTTCTGCCATTACTTCGCGATAGACACCACGCCCTTGCTGGATTCCCACAGCTGGTAAAGCCTTCACCAAGGTGAAAACCTCATCAGGCGATAGGGCATCAAGAGAACGCCCATCCAAAGCAACCTCCAACCCCGGCAGATCATGCAACTGCCGCCGCAAGCTATCGCTAGCACTCTCACGGCGATAGGTGGATTGATCGCGATGCCAGCTCCTGAATAGCCAAATCGCCATGACCATAAGAACCAAGGAGCGGATCAATTGGCCTCCATGAGCACCCAAGGCATCCTGCAATGGATCCACAAACCAAAAGAAGCCATTGATGGCGACAAACGTTGCGATCAGGCGGGCATGCTGAATGGCCCGATCAGCCGGCAGAGACACTTGTTGGCGTTGATATCGAGCCGACAAAACATCCTCCAAGCCACGAAACAACCCAACGGATGCCCAGCCAGCAAAGGTGAGAGCTAAAGGAATGAACAGAATTCCTGGAATCGGCAACGCATCGACAAGAGGAAGCCAGGCTCGGTGCGGAAGACCAGCATCAAATGCCCACGCCCCTGATCGCAAATAGCCAAGTGGATGCTCTTCAAAACCAGCAGCGATCGCGGTTGCCTCCATCAAGAGGAAGAAGCCAAACACCAAGCCTGGATAGGAATACCAAGCCCAGGAAAGACCTCGTTTTCCCCGCAACGACTGCCAAAAAGAGCGCTCCATATCGATATCGATGCAGGGCGCCTGGCAACCGACGCAAGCCTTGTGCTCACGCCCATCACTGGAAATGGTGCGGCAGATGGATTGGCTGAACGTTGAGCTTTTGCCGACGTGAGCTGGTGTGCCAAGGCATCCACGCATGCCATTCACCACAGTTTCAACCGGACCCAGCGGGCAGATGTATTGACACCATGCCTTGCCATTGAAGGCCCAGCCGACAACCATCGCAGCAAGAAAGGTTGTGAGCAAGAGGATGCCCAGCCAAAAGGGACTGCCATTGACGACCAACAAGCGCAAACACATCCCCGAGATCAATAAAGACCACTGCAATTGGAGATGGTGGCGAGCCAGCCACGACTTGGAGTCGACCTTGGCTACGGATGTACGCCCACCCTTGCCAGTCAAGGTGCGTTGATAACCCAGAGCTCGGCCTAACTGGGAGACAAAGGAGAGTGGGCAGATGCGACGCCAGATTTCATGGCTGAGCACAATCAGCAACAAGATAATGGGAACCACAGTTCCCCAGATCAGCCGTATGCCTGGCTGTCGATGCATCCTGCAGATCAGGTCGCCTGAGTCCGAACAAATTGGCACCATCCCAGCCGGAACTTTCAAGGCTGGAATAAACAAAGAGCCAATCAACAACACGCTGATTAATAACATCAGCCAGCGCATGAGACGCGCCTGCCGCTCAGGCATGCTACTGAAAACGGACATCAATCAGCCATGCTGCATTCAGCACCTGCAAGCATAGAGGGGCATGCACCCACCGCTCAACAGGCAAGCTTTTTATCGTTACCAAATCATTAACGCTGGCAACTCGCGTGAACCTACGTCTCCAACCATTAACAATAATTCTTAGCAACTTGAAGCGATTAAGCCTCCATCAGCAATGGCTTTTGTGTTAATAGTCATATTTCATCTGTTTGATTTACTTCTAACAACCAGGGCAAACCTGATTCCGGCTGCCAACCATTCTCTCCACACAGACCGTCCAGACAGCAAAGCGGCTTCCCCTCACTGCGTTCTGGCGATCCGTTACCAATGAATAGCACTGCCTGGCGACAAGGCACATGCCGATCAAAGAGAAGATTTTCAACCCTATCAATAATGAAAATTGCCTGGGATTCAAGGCAACCCAGTCAGTCGATTCGCAAATAATTACCAGGAGTTCCGTTATCACGACCACTGGCTGCGCTCCAGCCAGTTCCGCCCGCACTCGTTATCACTCGCCGCTGGCCTCGGGGCGATAACGCTCAAAGGAACAGCAGTGGAGAACTGGTTTGACAACCTTCTGCCCGACAGCGACGCCATCCGCCGTCGCGCCCAGGCTCGTTTTCAGGCCGCCAGCAGCAATGCCTTCGATCTGCTCGCTGCAATCGGCCTGCCAGATCAAGGCAAGCAACAAAACCTGAAAGAGATGTGCCAGCGACTGATCAAGGAGCTGACCATCAGCTGCCCATCCTTGTCGATCAGAAGAATTTCACCTGGAAGGTTGCGGCAAAACACCATCAACCTCAAACTGTTCCCGCTTGAAGCTCCTCACGCTGTTGTCATCCAAGCAACGAAACACAATCTCCTCCGCATTGGCCTCAACCTGAATATCAACTTGATCAAATGGGTTGCTTTTAAACACGCAGCAACTGATCGCCCCAAACTGCACCACAGCTTCATCACTGCGAGCTGATTGATACTCGAAAGCCTCAATCCCTGCCTCGCGCATCCGCTGGCCCGTGGCTTGCGTGAAGCTGACATTGCAAGGATCACGCAAGCGGCGTTGCATCGCCTTTGCCCCCTGGCCTTGCAACTGCATGCCCCGCAGTGTGTTTACCTCCACGTGAAACAAGGTCTTGCGCATCGCAACAGCATGCGGAAAAGCCTTTTCTGGCCCACTTTGAAACACCAACTCGTAGTAGGCACCCTCAAGCAGGCACCCCAACCGGGATCTTGAGCCATAAAACAGACCCCGCTCCCAGCGCATCGAAAACCTTGATCCAAAGCTTTTGCGATAACGAAACGGAGTTAACAGCAACTGATGCCGCACGGGGCATTCCTCAGCATCAGGCAATGCAGGCTTACTGGTCTCGAGGAATGCTTCGAGATAGGCCTGCTCGTCCAGGCTCTCGGTGATGCGGCGGGTGGCCTGGCTGCCCTGCTGCTCGACCAAGCGCATCACCACACCATCCAGGCAGGTGATGGCATTGAGGTCCACCGAGGCAGCCTTGGTCACGGTCGACCGCGCATGGCGTCGAGATATTGCACCAACTCCACTAGCTGTTCAGGATCCTGCAATTGCAGGCGGGGAATTCCTCCGGTATGGAAGTTGGCCGTGTCAATCCAATGCCGCATCAAGCTCGTGTCATCGCCGAGCAACGCCGAAAGGCTGCGGTGCAACCGCAGCATCAGGCCGATCATCTGGCGTGTATGTGGGTCAATGCTGCTCTGGGAACGGCCCTGCTCAAAAAATGTGCGACTTTTACCGATCGCCCGCGCTGCATCCTGCGCCGTGAGCCCAAGCTCCTCCCCAGCACGCTGCAGCGCCTTGCGGAGAACAATGTTCTCGTTGAGGCCACTGGTGGCCCCACTGGGACGAGCCTGCACCGCCATCACCACTCCCTCCGCATCGATCAAGTCTGCCTCAAAAGCGTCATAGATGGAAGATTTGCCTCAAATGCGAAGGCCTGCCAAAGGCCGGCGCCAAGCAGATCCACACGCTCTGCTGCCAGCAACGGACCCAGGCACCCTCTCGGCAACCCTGCATCACAGCGCCTATCGGGAAGCAAAGATCCCAGGACCAACCCCCATCTCAGGGGCTTGGAACACTTAGCCCACAGCTTCAACGGCTAGGAGTACGCCAGGTCCTCTGAAGCCTGTGCTGCCATCAGGCAGGTATCAAGTTGACTTCAGCGTGGATCTTGTGGAGGGGTAATCCCTCCACTGTTTAGTCACGCCTTCGTTACGCAGGCGTGACACTTTCAGAAAGGGGGTTTGGTGTCGCCGTGAAGGGGCCGCGGAGGAGCGGTGATGCTGCCGTGAAGGGGCAGGTGGGCAGAAGCTTGCTGGCGGAACTCTGCGCTGCCCTGTTGCCTGAGATCCTCCAGCCGCAAAATAGGGAAGATTTGCCCCTTTCAAAGCCGCCAAAAATGATCAAGACTTGATGAAGCTCGCAATAACGGTGCCCGACTCACTCCGCTTTGCAGCAGCAGCATCTCAATTCCCCAAATGGGGGATGCCAAGAGCCGGGCTCAGCAGACAAACCGCTCCACCACCGAGAACATGCGTAACTTCCACTTCAACCCAGAGCAACTGAGGGATATGCACCCTCACCAGCGCGACTGCGCACTCAGCCGCTGTCTGCTCGCCAGCAACCTGATCACATGTTGGGACGAGCAGGGGTTTGGGTTGACGATTTCGATCAGTTCTTAAAGGAGAGGTTCGAGTTGATCAACACTGCAAACAACAAAATAACAAGCTTTAGTTATCCACTCGACGGATATCCCAGCCCCACTCCAATGGAGACCTAATCCATTCATCAAAAACATCGAATCGTACCAAACTCATGACAGCTCAACCCACTCACCCGCTGCTTGACTATCCCGAGGAAGCGCAGATTGCATACATCTCACTATTAGGTGAGCTCGCTTACATTGACCGACAGTTTGATGAGCATGAGCGAGAATTACTAGAAGAAAAAATGGAGCAGCTTGGGATCTCCGATCAAGGCAAGGCCCGTGTTTATGCAGCTGTCTACGACCTTAGAGATTCCCAGCGTGAAGCCATCCTCACGGGCATCAAGGCCCTGGCTGATTCGGATTTGCGTTTCACGCTGATTGCCGATCTGTTCATCATGTCCCTATCGAACGGCTACATATCAGTCGAGGAGCAAGAGTACATCTTAAAGATTGGCAGGGAGCTTGAGATCCAGGACGAGCAAATCAATGCGATAAAACAAGTACAGCTCAACCTTTGGAAGCTTCGAAATTCACCTAGCAACTCAGAATTATTCAAGAACCTCATTAGGGAAAGCGCCTCTAGTCTTGCTGGCGCAGGGGTTCCCATAGCAGCAGTCGCCTCCGCTGGTTCTGTCTTCGGTCTTAGTGCTGCTGGCCTCACCTCCGGTCTAGCTGCCCTAGGAGCACTGGTTGGAGGAGGGATGCTAGCTGGCACGGTCCTCGTCGTACCTGCCATTGCCGCAGGCTCAATGTGGGGTGTCAAAAAACTTGCTGACCTGGTAGTCAAAGTCAATTAATTTTTTAGCTCATCTTTCACCTGCCGGTCAGCGCATGAACGACTCCTCTATGTCACAGCAAGACTTGACAAAAACAAGTGCAATTATCGCCAAGGAGCTAATTAAGAATCTGCCAGAGATTATCGGCAGTCTCAAAGAAATTTATGCCCTTCGATCAAAAAAGCAGGCCTTCCAAGCAGCTCTTCATGCACGCTGCGTAGAACTTCAGATCAACAAAGAGAACTTCGGCACTTTGGTTCAGAGTCTTACTGAACTTTCAAAGACTGAGGGTAGTGACGAGGCAACAAAGGACATGTATCGCGAAATGATACGTAGCCTTTTTGATCTATTTGCACAGCGTTCGAGAGACTCGAGCGCATTTTCCGAGTTCATGAATACTTGAACATAATGTGGGGCATCAATATTCCGGTTATCGCTAAGATCCTTGGAGGCGCCATGCTGAAGGAATTTTTTTCCAGCAATCATGGTGCCCCAAAAATCATCCGCAACAAAATTACTGGTTATGCAGCAGATAAGGAAATCGCATCGGCCAAGGCCTTAGCGCGCTTGGTTGCGGTACAGGACTATCACCTATACAATGATTTAAAACAACAGCTCCGCAACAAGCTTTCAGAGGAGGAATGGCAGCAGATCTTTTCAGATTAATGCTTCTTTTTATCCGTATTTAGATATAAATCGATCCTCATCTACCTTATAAAGGCCCTGGCCATGAACCAGCTCCGACGCTTCGTCTAGCTGATTGCTGAAACTCATTCAGTCACGGTGCGTCAACGCGTGGATCAAATCTTTGATTGCTCTCTTCCAGCAGGGCTTGACCTTGCTCCCCTCGTCTGGGGGAACCCTGAGCTGCCTGTGAAAAGCCCATAGCGAGCGCCGCTGAAGCTGCGCATTGGAAAGCTGCATGCGGATGACCAAGCAGCCGCTTTTCAAAACCAGTGCCCTGAAGCGGCTTCAGGCTTTCGGAAACGAATTCGACGATCTGCTGTGAGCGAACCACAGAATCAAAAAAAGCAGATAGAAGCGCGCTCGGCCCTGAGGCTTTACTGGAAGTAATGGCATAATAGGCTTGGATTTCAAAGCATTCGGATGCCAGCTAAACATTTAGGGTGGAATTGGAGCTAACGATGAATAACTCAATTCAATTAATCAGTGATTCCGATGGCTTAGCAGTTATCGGCAACATTGATGATATTGAACGATTCCTCGTAGAAAAAGGTTTAAATCAGCTGCCAAGCAAAGACCTTGAGTTACAAAAACTTGGGAAAATTTCACATATTGGATCTATAGCAATGCAAGCCGGATCCACTATCGGGAAAGGCTCAGGGAGATGGGTCCAGATAACTGAGAAGTCTGCTTCTCAGATCAGCCAATTTGGCCTAATGAAAAGCAAGGACAGTGGCCTCAGTCTCGGGGTAGTGAAAGATAGTGGCGGCAAAATCAAAGGCATTGTCGAGTTTTCAAATGGACCTGGTCAAATTTTCGCGAATCCAGCGATTCTTGCTGGTGCCGCTGGAATAATGGCGCAGGTGGCGATTCAGAAACAAATCGAAGAAGTCGTTGAATATCTTCAGGAAATTGATGCAAAAGTCGGAGAGATTATTCGTGGCCAAAAGGATGCCGTCCTTTCAGACGTGCTTGGAGCCGACTTAATTATTCAAGAGGCTTGGTCTATACGCAATCAGGTAGGACACGTCTCAGACGTCACCTGGTCAAAAGTGCAGGGAACTTCATTCACAATCGCTCGCTCGCAAGCTTATGCACTAAGACAACTTGATGCAATTGCAGAAAAACTACATGATAATGAAAACGCCGCTGAAATAGCCGAAACTGCTCATGAAGCTGAAACAAAAGTCCTTGTGTGGATAGAGATTCTCGCTAGATGCATACAGCTTCAGGATACATTGGCAATACTCGAACTAGATCGAGTGCTTGACGCCTTACCAGAAGAACTAAATCAGCATCGGCTCGGCCTGAATGCAGCACGCCGTAATAGACAAGAACTTATTGCCAGATGCTCCTTCCACTTGCTATCGGAGATAGATGAGACCGTTAATAGAGCAAATTCCAAAGTGCTTTTCAATCCATTCAAGTCACCTGCTACAGTTCAGTCAAGCAATCAAGTTGCCGCAGAGCTCCATAATTTCCGCATGCGAATAGGTCTAGAGACTGGTCATGATCAATACAAGACGAAGGAATGGATAGAAGCAGCCACAGAAGCAAAAGACAAAATACTGTCAACAACTGCTAAAGGGATTAATGATGTTCGTCAATATGGAATTGAAGCCTCCGAAAAAGCAGCCAAGTCATTACTCTCTGGCCACAAAAATAATTCAGATGATCACCAAGAGGACAAAGACTTCAAATCCACAAACAATCTTGATTCAGCAATTAAAGATTTAACTGGAGATCCTACAAGCAATGCAATTTCGGCCATTAGCGGGCTAGTCAGTGGGGCTGCCAGCGCAGTGGGGTCGCTTTACCAGAAAAAAGAAGACGACACACTTTCAGATTCCGATGATCCAACTTTTAATAAGCACCAAAACCAACCTCAGAACGAATCAAACACTTGATTGCATCTATCAATATACTTCAAAATATTGCCACTGGAGGCAATTTTCAACAACTATGAATATTTGCACAAAAAGCTCCATGTAACCCCTTCAACATTCAAAGGTTTCTAACTTTCCCATAGGAGATGAACCGCTTGTGATCTAGGGCGTTATCTCAAGCAATCCCGATGCAACTTCAGGCCCATCTCAGGGGCTTGGAACACTTAGCCCACAGCTTCAACGGCTAGGAGTACGCCAGGTCCTCTGAAGCCTGTGCTGCATCAGGCAGGTATCAAGTTGACTTCAGCGTGGATCTTGTGGAGGGGTAATCCCTCCACTGTTTTAGAACTTTCAACCCCCGATTCAACGCCGCTCAAGTAGGTGCTCGATGCATCGCAGATCCTGAAGCTGATGCTCCCAGCCTCAGGCTGAAGCAGCACAAGCCCAGTGATGCACAGCTCAAATCACTAGTGTGAGTCAATTGCGAGCGGAAAAGATGACCACCGGCAAACGTTGCATTGGCGTTGTTCTCTTCGATGGGTTTGAGTTGCTGGATGTGTTTGGTCCGCTGGAGATGTATGGAATGGCGGCCGACCATTTCGACATCTGCTTACTGGCAGAAAACGAGGGCTCAGTCGCCAGTCGGCAGGGGCCCAGGTCAGTGGTTGACTACCCATTCAGCCAAGCACCACAGGTCGACATCCTGTTTGTCCCTGGCGGAACAGGCACACGCACGGAGGTCAGCAATCAGACGCTGCTGGACTGGCTACGCGTCCAATCGCAGCACGCGGAGTACGTGACCTCGGTCTGCACAGGCAGCGCACTGCTAGCCAAAGCCGGCCTACTGGATGGGGTGAGCGCAACGACGAACAAGTTGTCATTTCAATGGGTGGCGTCTCAGAGCGCCAAGGTGATCTGGCAAAAGCAAGCGCGTTGGGTCGAGGATGGAAAGTTCTTCACCTCATCTGGCGTCTCAGCAGGAATCGACATGGCATTGGCTGTGATCGCCAAGCTGGTCGGCCAGGAAATAGCCGAGCAAGCGGCGACCTGGGCTGAATACGACTGGCACCGTGATGCCAGCTGGGATCCGTTCGCACAGCTGCACGGGTTGATTGAGGCCTGAAGGAAAAACCCTTCACCCCGGCCCTCAATTGGTTAACCAGCCAACCAGGGCCAGCGAATGCCGAAGGCCTCAAGGGGATCCATCACCAGCTTGTTGAGCGCACGGCCGAGCACCACCTGCGGTTCATCAGCGCGGATGGGAATCACAGGATGCTGCCGGCTCCTGGGCAGGCCTGAGCCCCGCACGATCCCGCGCCGAAGCAGTGAGTTGGCTGCTTCCAGGCCGCACA
>DASCPR010000272.1:0-5232 GCA_036012625.1 Prochlorococcaceae cyanobacterium Fu_MAG_50 | reverse complement strand
GCTCTTGGGGCTGGGAATTTCAGGACTTTTGGTATTCCCTGGGCTGTTTCTTCAAGCAGCTTCATGATGATTGTGGGGTCATGATGATAAGCGGCTCCTATGTTCACCTCTCCACGTCGCATTCTGTCAGTGGAGGTGTAGGTCGTGGTTGTTTGCGAAAAGAACGTGTTGTTGGGGATCAGTAGTTCGGCGTTATCACGTCGCCTCAATAGCAATGTGGCACGAAGACCCAGACGCTTGACTTCACAGGCATCGGAGTCGATCATCAGCACCTCGCCTGGACGCACGGAGCCTTCGATCAACAGCCAGATCCCACTGGCGAAGTTGGAGATCAGTTCCTTCAAGCCAAGACCGATGCCCACAGAAAGGCCACCTGTGATCGCAATCAAGCCAGTTCCTTGAACGCCGAGGCCATAAAAGACGCCAAGAAGTCCCAGTCCCATCACGCTGAAACGCAGGATCAACTCAAGAGCTTTGCGGCTGCCATCTTCAATCCCAAGACATCGCTGAATGAACCAGGCAAGACCTGCCGCCGGTGGGCCCGATCCAATCAAAACGATGTATGTGATCAGTGCTGAGGTGATGACTTGCCCCAGATGCAGCTCTGCTCCTAGAAAGTTTCCCATTGGAAT
This sequence comes from Prochlorococcaceae cyanobacterium Fu_MAG_50, assembly GCA_036012625.1. GTDB lineage: Bacteria > Cyanobacteriota > Cyanobacteriia > PCC-6307 > Cyanobiaceae > DASCPR01. The sequence continues at coordinate 4,600 of DASCPR010000272.1, read as the reverse complement.
CAGTGCCAGGTCTTCCAGGCTGTCGAGCTGATTGACAAGTGAGAGGGAAATGAAAATCAGAAAGAATGGTTTGATCAGGCGACTCTGCAATTCGTGGGCACGCCTTGGCGGCATTTTTTTCAGTAGCCATTCATCCAGTAGCTCCAGCAGCCTCCAGCCAAGCCAGGCCAGACTCAGGAATTGAATCAGGCCGGCTGGCAAGTCAATAGCCATAAGCACAATGCTGACAAGGAAGGCCAGCAAGGGCGCCATTAGATGCCTTGCTTGTTTTGGGACCCTGCGAATGATTGGTTGCGCCAGAATCCTTTTTTCGGCAATGACAAACACTGCCAGGATCGGGAACTGCAGGATGACTGACCATCGCTGCAGATATCCCAGCCAGCCAATGATTTCGAGGAGGAGAATTTTCATTGACTCTTTTGAAGTGTTCTGATCAGCTGCTCGTTCGCTTTCGCTGGCTCCAAAACCCCATAGATCACATCTTTGACAATTGACTCAGCATCTTTCATTGCTGATGGATCAGCTTCCAATCTTGATAGGATCTGGTTGCTTTCGAGGCTCAGGCGATTGGATCTATCCTTAAGGATAAGATTATTTTTTGTCCTCTTCATAACATCTGCAACAGCAACCTCAACTTTTGGGTTAACTGGCAAATAGGTCTTGCTTTTCGTGGCATAGGTTTTCTGTGCCCATGGCTTCATCACAAAGTCGATGAATTTCAGCGTCATCTGTCTCTGGGATTGGCTTGAATTCTTGCCTAATGACCAAACAAGCAGCCTCGTTGCCGTGGTGGCTGAATGATCAGGGCCACGGGGAAGCACACTGACACCAAGATTTGCGCCGAGGGTTGCCCGTAGCTCCCTGAGTTGAGAACTCCAGCAGCTGATCCAATCAAGTTCCCCCTGAATCAGATTGTTGCGCAGAATGCTTTGATTCTCAACAAAGCTCAACTGCTGTTGGTAATTGGCATTTTTAAGCCAGGTCAGCCAGCGAAGAATGCCCTGCTTGGATTCAGGATCCGGTTGTTTGCCGTTGAAGGCCATGTTGAGTCCTGATTGCGCGCCAAGGCTGCCGGCACTCCAATAAAGGTCTCGCAGGTTGATCACGAGGCCAATGCGAATTCCTTTTGAGCTCTCTTGCAGTAACTGATGAACTGTTTCTGGCGGTTTGGCGATTCTGCGCTTATCAAAACAGGCAAGCTGTCTGTCCTGGCCCATGGGCTGGCCTGAGAGGTTGCCATTTTTGTTTGTGACGCGACGCAGAAGATCTGGATATGTATTTTCAATCTGTTGCTGAGTTTTTGTCATAGGCCAGATCATTTGTTCCTTGAGCAGGCGATTCGTCTGCTCACCACTTGTGATGATCAGGTCAGGCCCGAGGCCGCTTTGATTTCGGGTCCGCAGGTGCTCTTCAAGGTGATCTTCCGGATAGAACGAAAGGTGAAATTGAACGTTTGGATAAAGGTTCTTAAAGGCATCAAGTAGTTCAAAAGCAGTTTCTCTGTTCATTTCAGCTTCTTTCGGGTTGATTTTGCCCCTCGCCTTTGTCGTTTTAACCGCTTGCAGGATGACGGGGATATTGCTGCCAAGGCTGATGTTGCCAATCCTTCCGCATCCGCCCAGCGTGATTGCCAGGGCCATTGATCCAGTGGCGCAGGAGCGTGCTGTTCTTAAGTACCTGTCCTGGGCTCTGCTGCTCCTTCTCACTTGCGGGCAGTCCTAGAGCTTGGAACTCCGTTCATTCTTCCAACCGGAACTGTCTTTTGCGAGCATGAGCGGATTGCCTTCCGAATTCCGCCGTGTCCGAGGTTCCCACCGCTGCATCTGCACAGGCTCTGGCGGCGGCGTCCCTCCCCAAGACCTATGACCCGATCGGCACGGAGCAGCGCTGGCAACGTGCCTGGGAAGAGAACGCTGCCTTTCATCCCGATCCACAGGCCCCTGGCGAACCCTTTGCCTTGGTCATCCCCCCCCCGAATGTGACCGGCAGCCTGCATATGGGTCATGCCTTCAACACTGCGCTGATCGACACGATCGTGAGGTTTCAGCGTCTACAGGGGAAGAACGTGCTCTGTCTGCCGGGAACCGATCACGCTTCCATTGCCGTGCAGGCGATTCTTGAGAAACAACTGAAGGCGGAGGGCAGCAGCCGTGACCAGCTCGGCAGGGAGGCCTTCCTGGCGCGGGCATGGGAATGGAAGGCTGAAAGTGGCGGCCGGATTGTGGATCAGTTGAGGCGGCTGGGGTATTCAGTGGACTGGCAGCGCCAGCGTTTCACCCTTGATGAAGGCCTCAGTGATGCGGTGAAGGAAGCCTTCGTGCGCCTGCACGAACAGGGCCTGATTTATCGGGGAGAGTATCTGGTGAATTGGTGTCCGGCCTCTGGGTCGGCGGTGAGCGATCTTGAAGTGGAGATGAAAGAGGTGGATGGTCATCTCTGGCATTTTCGCTATCCGCTTGCCAGCGGAGCCGCCTCTGATGGCATCAGCCACCTGGAAGTGGCCACAACGCGCCCGGAAACGATGTTGGGGGATGTGGCCGTTGCTGTGAACCCTGCCGATGCCCGTTATCAACATCTGCTGGGCCAGACCCTGATCCTGCCGCTTGTCGGCCGTGAGATCCCTGTGATTGCGGACGAGCACGTGGAAGCGGAGTTCGGCACAGGTTGCGTCAAGGTGACGCCGGCCCATGATCCCAACGATTTTGCCATCGGTCAGCGGCATGGCTTGGCGCAGATCACCGTGATGCATCGCGACGGCACCATGAATGAACAGGCCGGACGCTTCGCTGGCCTGGATCGTTTCGAGGCCCGCAAGGCTGTGGTGGCAGCCCTTGAGCAGGAGGGGCTGCTGGTCAAAGTTGAGGATTATCGACACAGCGTTCCCTATTCCGATCGCGGCAAGGTGCCGGTGGAACCACTGCTCTCCACCCAGTGGTTTGTGAGCACGGAGCCGCTGGCGGCACGCTGCCGTGAAGCCCTGGATCAGGGCCAGCCCCGCTTCATTCCGCAACGCTGGGAGAAGGTTTATCGCGACTGGTTGACAGACATTCGCGACTGGTGCATCAGCCGTCAGCTCTGGTGGGGCCACCGCATTCCTGCCTGGTTTGTAATCAGTGAGAGCGAAGGTCGCCTCTCTGATGCAACCCCCTATGTGGTGGCGCGCTCTGAAGACGAGGCTTTGCAGAAAGCCAGGGATCAGTTTGGTGATGGTGTTGCGTTGCAGCAGGACCCGGATGTGCTTGATACCTGGTTCTCAAGCGGCCTCTGGCCGTTCTCCACCCTGGGCTGGCCTGATGATCAGAGCCCGGATCTGCAGCGCTGGTATCCCACAAGCACCCTGGTGACCGGTTTCGACATCATCTTTTTCTGGGTGGCAAGAATGACGATGATGGCGGGTGCCTTCACCGGTGAGATGCCATTTGCGGATGTTTATATCCATGGCTTGGTTCGCGATGAGCAGAACCGCAAGATGAGCAAGAGTGCCGGAAACGGCATTGATCCACTGCTGTTGATCGATCGCTACGGCACCGATGCACTGCGTTTTGCCCTGGTGCGGGAGGTGGCTGGAGCCGGTCAGGACATCCGACTTGATTACGACCGTAAGACGGAGACTTCAGCGACTGTGGAAGCCTCCCGGAACTTCGCCAACAAGCTCTGGAATGCCACCCGTTTTGCGCTGATGAATCTGGGTGGTGAGACCTCAGCATCCCTGGGCGAACCGGATACGGCCCTGTTGCATCTGCCAGACCGTTGGATCCTCTCCCGACTGGCCAGAGTCAATCGTGAGACGGCGGAACGCTATGGCAGCTATGGGCTGGGGGAGGCGGCCAAGGGGCTCTATGAATTTGCCTGGAATGATGTTTGTGATTGGTACCTTGAGCTGATCAAGCGCCGCCTCAATCCAGGTGAGAATCCGTCTGAACAGGCTCTTGCCGATCAGCGCACTGCGCTGCAGGTGCTGGCCAAGGTGCTTGATGCGCTTTTGCTGATGTTGCATCCGTTGATGCCCCATCTCAGTGAGGAGCTTTGGCATGCCCTTACGGCTCAACCAGAGGAGATAGTGCTGGCTCAGCAGAGATGGCCTGTTGTTGATGTGGAAGCCCTGGATGACGACTTGGAGGAGTCGTTCACAGAACTGTTCGCAGCGATCAGGGTGGTTCGTAATCTTCGGGCTGTGGCTGGTCTCAAGCCTTCCCAGACAGTGCCGGTGCGCTTTGTCAGTGGACGTTCGCCCTTGAGGGCTGCCCTGCAGAGGGCCAGCGCTGAGATTTCAGCTCTGACCCGCGCTGATTCCGTGGAGGTGTTCACACCCGAGGCCGCCGAGGCGGCGCCGGCGGAGAAGGCACTTGCCGGGGTGAGCGGTGAGCTGCAGGTGTTGTTGCCGATCGAGGGCTTGGTGGACCTGGATGCTTTGAAAGTTCGCCTCGAGAAGGACATTGCCAAGGCTGAAAAGGACATCAAGGGGCTCTCCGGGCGGCTGGCGAATCCCAACTTCGTCGATAAGGCGCCGCCAGAGGTGGTGGAGGAGTGCCGCGCCAACCTGCAGGAGGCGGAGTCTCAGGCTGCGTTGGCCCGCAAGCGTCTGGTTGATCTCGATTGA
>DASCPR010000271.1:0-1645 GCA_036012625.1 Prochlorococcaceae cyanobacterium Fu_MAG_50 | reverse complement strand
CCTTAAAAATAAACACTGAAATACAAGGCCTAAGGTTGCATAAAGTTACCCCATTGATTGATAGTGAGGAAGAAATCGGTGAATGGTTAATAACGAGGGTTGTTTAGCATTATCGCGCCAGGATCTCTCTGCAAAAATCATTTAAATGTGCCACAGCAGCAGCAAGGTTTTCGGCCTCTGTGAACCCCGAACTTTTCGTGGGTTTGAAGCTGTGATCCCCAGCGGGAATCCAGCACAGCGAAACATTTGACGACAACGCATAGTTGTCCACCTCATCCTTGCGTCCCATGGGATCACGTTCACCTTGCAGGATCAGGGTCGGCGTCTTCTGCTCAATGAGATGCTCAGTTCGCAACTGCTGAGGCTTGCCGAGGGGGTGAAATGGGTAGCCAAGACAGAGGCAACCAAGAACATTCAACCTGTTGGAAAGCTCATCAGCAAGCAGGCTTGCCACCCTGCCGCCCATTGACTTGCCGCCGATGAAAACGGGCCGCTGAGCAGCTTCCTTCTCGACTTGCTCGCAGAAAACCTGCTTTAATTTCGGCAACCGATCCGGGGCAGAACGCTTTTTAATCAGGCGCTGTTTCGCCATGTAAGCGAATTCAAAACGCACAACTCGCCAACCGCATCTGGCAAGGCCGCTAGCAATGGACGCCATGAAGGGACTATCCATCGCGGCTCCAGCCCCATGAGCCAGAAGCAGAGTTGCAGGGGCATCAATAGGACCATCGGCAAGGCGGAGAGTGGGCTCCATTGATGCATGACTCACGGATACATCATCCTGCTGATCAAAGGCCTCTGGTTGGACATTCTGAGCCTAATAGAATGCCGATTGATTAGTGATCAATTTCGAGAGAAGGCATGGCCGCTCCTGGAGATTGTCAGCCCAGGCAACTGAGCAATCTCAAGTTTACTTCTGGTCCTTCTGGTGAAGGTTATGCATCTTCTCAACAACTGATCGATGTAATTGATCTTTTTTGCTAGACAACCAATCGCTAACATCCGATCGTTCCTGGGGCGTAAGGTTCATTTTCTGCACATAATCCTTAGTGGCATCCCAGACCAATGATCCAAATTCTTTAGAGTGCTTTAAGCGCTCAGCAACACCCTCATGCATGTCGTCATCAACGAGAGGATGTGTTTCCACAATTTCTGCAGAAACATCAACAACGGGCTGTTCTGATGGGTCAGACATGACGGTGAAAGAAGGATGCTCCTAGTTTGGTTTTTCTCTTTGAAAAGGAATTTAGATTGCTGCGATGGCCGCAGTTCGCAACCTGACGGGGCTGAAGCAGCAGCCAGGGCCTTGCAGCGAAAGGCATCCATTGCAAGGGATGGGGCCAAAGCACCCATTGCCTCGAAGCTGATCATCGATCCTGAAACGAAGACGCGGGAAGTCGCCAATTAAGGCCCAGCCTCTAAACCAAGCGATCGCCTTAGCCTGCAAAGCATGGGTTGATCAATTGCCCTGGTCATCCAATCACCAAGGATGGCTCACCCTGATCAGCTCACCCTGATCAGCTGATTGAGAGCGCGATACAAGTACTTGACACGATCATCGATTGAATGCCAGCAATTGAAATTGATCTATTGACATCAATTTCAGTGTTGTTTCAAGTTGGCGATTCATTTCAAGCCACTACTT
>DASCPR010000270.1:0-15395 GCA_036012625.1 Prochlorococcaceae cyanobacterium Fu_MAG_50 | reverse complement strand
GATCGCTTCTGGGAGGAACTTGCTCGAACCCTGGAGGAAGGCCCGGTTCTGGAACGCAGTCAGGACCTGCTTGTCGCACTGCTTGAGGATTTCAAACGCTCCAGCTTCAGCCAGCTAAGAACCCAGGGCGGTGTTGATGAACTGATCACCGAACTTGATGGACTGAATTTCAGCGGCAGACAACCTCCGAACAAAAGTCAGACTTGAACGTCAACAGCATCTGGCCATTGCCAGTGATCAACACCAGCGGATCTACACCGGCTCAAGGGTTGCGACCGGGGATGCTTTGTTGAAGGAATGGATTTCAGCCAAGCCTGCCTGAGCCAACGCTGAGACGTTATCTATCGTAAATATCTCTGACTTCTTTGGCCACCCAGCCTATCGTCAAAGAACCATGTTAGATACGGTTGTGCTAATTCGCCAGTTAATTATTATCGGATTATTTCTTTATCTCGCCTATGCGGTGTGGTCATCAACCGGTGGCGACTTCCTCCTAAAGTAGCACTTTCAGTGCTTTTCACCACGCAAATAATGAAATTTTCTGACGACAATCCGAGGTCAAGGCGATCAACTCACGCCTTGAACTTACGACTGATGATTTGAACACATGAAGCCAGACTAAAATCAAGCAAATCATTCCCTATGTTCATTTTCCCAGGGCTCAATAAATCTGCAGCAGCAAAACCAAGATCTGGACCTGGATCAAACCCATCCGATCAACCCATACCAATCAAACAAGCACAGGCCATGAGCTCACTGACAATGACTCACAAGTAAGGTCATCAATCGCCGCCCTCAATTGCACCCAGATGGGCCGCCCTGACACAGGTTTCAAGCAATTCGTCAACTGCCTCAGAATCCCGCCAGCCACCAATCGTGATCCCCCGACTCTCAAAGTTCTTGTAGGTACGGAAAAATTCAGCCACATCCTCAAGCTGACTGGGCGCGATCTGCCTGATACTGCTGATCAAGCATTGACGGGTATCAGCAACAGGCACACAAAGAAGCTTGCCGTCGTAGGCACCGGAATCATGGGTATCGAGCACTCCGATCGGCCGAGCAATGATCAAACAGCCTGCAAATGTAGGCTCATCCATGATCACCATGGCATCCAGGGGAGCTCCGTCCTCGGCGAGAGTATTGGGTATGAAGCCGTAATCGAAGGGGTACTTCAAAGAAGAATGAAGGACCCTGTCAAGGACCATCACACCAGCTTCAGCGAAGTATTCGTATTTGTTTCTGCTCCCCGCTGGGATTTCCACCACCAGATTGACCAGTCCGGGTGAAGGAGATGGGGGAAGTGTTCGAAGGTCCATCACCCTCCAGGGCTGTGGGGACAAAGCTTGGTCCACCTGAAGGCCGGTCAGTGAGGACTGCTGCGAAAGGTATTCCTACGGAGATCAACGCAATGAACAGACCAGACAGGGCAATTGTTGGTCCGCAAAGACTGAAAGGTTCTTCAGACTCCCGATCAGACAGCTCAGATTGTCGAGAAGCTTTCGGGGTTGCCTCAGCCGATGTGATCGAGGTGGAGGCTCGGGCAGGCTCGGGGTCCATGCAGTGGGTTTAGGGAACAACCCGATGGTGCGAAATGATCTCTCGCTTCCATGGGCAACCTTGATGAGATTCAAACGCATCAAAGGGTTGTTTCATTCTGGCACCTACTGCGCCGTTATGCAGCAGGCCGATCCTGACGATCACGCCTGGCGGCAAGATCTGCTGGCGCCTGGGGCAAGCTCTCAAGATGGGATCGGATCATCCGCAGTTCCTCGAGAATCGATCCCAGAACCTGCTGTGTTGCCGTTGAAGGGGAGTTGAGCACCTCAACAGTCACTTCCTTGATCCGCAGAACATCCTTGGCGAAACGAGCCACTTCATTGGGATGGAAGAGGAGCGGATCCTTCTGATCACTCCTGTACTCGGCATTGAGCTTGCGAGGATTGAAAGGAGGATTGAGATTGCGCGGATCAGTGTTGGTGTAGCGATAGACCGAAGCCCTTGATCGGTTCAGGGATTTCTGCACGTCATCAATGGCCACCAAAGCCTCTGACTGAGCCGCTGCGGACTGAAGATCCGCCGCATGAACAGAAGCATCATGAACAGAAGCCCCATGAACAGCCCTGGGAACGTCAGGCGCCGGATTGGACGAGTGCACAGAGGAATCGAGCGACCGAGGGAACATGAGACAGTTCTAAGACGGACTGGATTGCGAGAACATAGCAGCCGAAACTCGTCTGAGGCAAAGCGATCCCGAGACTAGTGACAGTTTCAGAATCGAACACAGACTGTGGTCGGTGGTAATTTTTCACCTCCTTATTTGCACCTGAACCATGCGCGTCTCCCGCCTGATGCTGGTGACGCTGCGGGATGTTCCCGCTGACGCTGAAATCAGCTCCCATCAGTTACTGCTCAGGGGTGGATACATCCGCCGGGTTTCCGGGGGCATCTACGCCTACCTGCCCCTGATGTGGCGGGTGCTGAAAAAGATCACAGCCATCGTTCAGCAGGAAATGGATGCCATCGGTGCGCTTGAGACACTTCTGCCACAGCTTCAACCGGCTGAGTTATGGCAGCGCAGCGGCCGATGGCAGTCCTACACCGCCGGTGAGGGGATCATGTTTCACCTGCTGGATCGTCAAGGTCGCGAACTGGGCTTGGGCCCAACCCATGAAGAGGTGATCACAAGCCTTGCGGGGGACCTGATCCGTTCCTATCGCCAGCTTCCCGTCACCCTCTATCAGATTCAGAGCAAATTCAGGGATGAGATCCGCCCCCGCTTCGGCCTGATGCGTGGACGGGAATTCATCATGAAGGATGCCTATTCCTTCCATGCAGACGCGGAGGGGGGCCAAGGGACCTACGACGCCATGGACAGGGCCTATCGGCGCATCTTTGCTCGCTGCGGTGTGGAGACTGTTGCCGTGGACGCCGACAGTGGTGCCATCGGAGGGGCTGCATCTCAGGAATTCATGGTCACCGCAGATGCCGGTGAAGACCTCATCCTGATCAGCGGTGATGGCAGCTACGCCGCCAACCAGGAAAAGGCCATCTCCCTACCACCAGAGGCGATCCCCTTACCAGCACAGGAGACTTGCCTGATCGACACCCCAGGACAACGGAGTATCGAGACACTGTGTGAGCGCCAGAAACTCCTCCCAGAGCAGGTGGTGAAAGTGCTCCTGCTCCTGGCACGCCTGGAGGATGGTCAGCAACAGCCGCTGCTGGTGAGCCTCAGGGGCGATCAGGAGTTGAACGAAACCAAACTGACCAATACCCTCAGCCGCACCCTTGAGACCGGGGTCCTCAACCTGGCGCCAATCACCAGCGAGCAGCTGGATTCTCAGGGACTCAACCCATGGCCGTTCGGCTCCCTTGGACCGAACCTGGACGATTCCCTTCTCGAGAATGCAAAAAGCTGGACGCCTCATTTCCTGCGTCTTGCAGACACCACGGCAACGGAACTGGAGAATTTTGTCTGCGGTGCCAATCAGCTCGATCAGCACTGGATCGGGATGAACTGGGACAGGCTCGGTGGTGCCCCCGAAGGCGTGGAGCTTCGCAATGCCCAGCCTGGTGACCATTGCCTGCAGGATCCCAGCCAGGTGCTTCAGGCACGCCGGGGCATCGAGGTGGGCCACATCTTTCAGCTGGGGCAAAAGTATTCAGAAGCCCTTGGCACAAGCTTCACCACAGACAATGGAACTGAGCAACCTTTCTGGATGGGGTGCTACGGCATCGGCATCTCAAGACTCGCCCAGGCCACCGTTGAACAACACCACGATGAGGCAGGCATCTGCTGGCCCGTTGCCATTGCCCCCTTTGAAGTGATTGTGGTTGTGGCCAATCTTCAGGATGAAGTTCAGCGCAACCTCGGCGAGCACCTTTACAGCGAGCTTGGCCGCAGCGGCCTTGAGGTTCTGCTCGATGACCGATCAGAGCGGGCAGGAGTGAAATTCAAAGACGCAGACCTGATCGGCATCCCCTGGCGGATCGTTGTGGGCCGGGATGCCTCGAAAGGACAGGTTGAACTGGTTCGCAGAGCGGATCGGCAGACAAGACTCATGGCCGCCGATGAGGCTCTTGCCGAACTGATCGAGGCGATTCCATCCCAGCGGTGCTGAGCAGGCATCCGGTCCGCCTCTAGAGTCCCATCACTTGGCTGAGACTTATGTACGGCGCACTGCATCGCCTGATCAAGCGGTTGATGCGTGTGACAGTCCCCCTTTGCCTGGCCTTCTGCCTGTTGCTCACAGCCTGCAGCGGCAGTGCCCAGGCCGGACTGTCCGGCAACTATGTCGATGACACTGTTGCTCTGGCAAGAAGCCTGCAGGAGACCATCGCCATGCCACAGGATGCTGAAGGTCATGCAGAAGCTGAGAGCGAGGCCCGGGCCATCATCAATGCCTATACCGCCCGCTACAGACCCAGAGACAGTGTGAACAATCTTTCGTCTTTCACGACGATGCAGACAGCGGTGAATTCCCTGGTCGGCCACTACAACAACTACGCCAATCGCCCCTTGCCTGAAGCGCTGCAGGAGCGACTCAACAAGGAACTGACAAAAGCAGAACGCAGCGCCCTGCGCGGCAGCTGAGCCAGCCATTCATCATTCATTGCCATGACGGAATCATTGCTGTAGCTGCTTTTCTTTGACTTAAGCAGGATGATCTGCGAAAATATTGGATTGTGCAGACGCGCGGCTTCGGGCCGCTGTTTAATTGGCCAACGTCGTCGTCGTCGGAGCGCAGTGGGGTGACGAAGGAAAGGGCAAGATCACCGATCTCCTCAGTCGATCCGCTGATTTTGTGGTGCGCTACCAGGGAGGAGTCAACGCCGGACACACCATTGTTGTGGATGGACGGGTGCTCAAACTCCATCTCATTCCTTCGGGCATCCTCTATCCGGACACAATCTGTCTGATCGGCTCAGGAACCGTCATTGATCCTCGTGTGATGCTCGAAGAGCTGGACATGCTGATCGAGAATGACATTGATATTTCAGGGCTTCAGCTGGCATCAACCGCCCATGTGACCATGCCTTATCACCGCCTGCTCGATCAGGCGATGGAAGAGGATCGCGGTGATCGACGGATCGGCACCACAGGACGAGGTATTGGCCCCACCTACGCCGACAAATCCCAACGCAATGGGATCCGTGTGATCGACCTTCTCGATGATCAACGGCTACGGGAGCGCATCAAGGCTCCTCTCGACGAGAAGAACCGGCTGCTTCAGCAGATCTACGGAATCGAGCCCCTTGATCCGGAACCACTGATCGAGGAATATCTGAACTATGGCAAGCGCCTGGCTCCCCACGTTGTCGACTGCACCCGTGCCATCCACAAGGCGGCCAAGGATCGCAAGAACATCCTTTTCGAAGGTGCACAGGGCACCTTGCTTGACCTGGATCATGGCACCTATCCCTATGTCACGTCTTCCAACCCTGTGTCCGGTGGCGCCTGCATCGGTGCTGGGGTAGGTCCGACCTTGATCGATCGGGTGATCGGCGTGGCCAAGGCTTACACCACACGTGTGGGCGAAGGGCCATTCCCCACTGAGCTTCAGGGCAGCCTCAACGATCAGCTCTGCGATCGGGGCGGTGAATTCGGCACAACCACAGGTCGCCGCAGACGCTGTGGTTGGTTCGATGGCGTGATCGGTCGCTATGCCGTGCAGGTGAATGGCCTGGATTGCCTGGCCATCACCAAGCTTGATGTGCTTGATGAACTCGACGAGATCAGGGTTTGTATCGCCTATGAACTGGACGGCAAGAGGATTGAACATTTCCCCTGCAGTTCAGAAGACTTCGCCCGCTGCAAACCGATTTTCGAGACTCTTCCAGGCTGGCAGTGCTCCACGGCAGACTGCCGGCGTCTTGAGGAACTGCCGCAGACAGCGATGGCCTATCTGCGTTTTCTCGCAGATTTGATGGAGGTGCCGATCGCCATCGTCTCCCTTGGTGCCAGCCGTGATCAGACCATTGTCGTGGAAGATCCGATTCATGGTCCGAAGCGGGCGCTGCTGAGCGCCTGAGGTTGGATACTGCAGGAGTCATCCGGCCCCTGTCCATGTCGAACACCCCCAGGTTCAGCGATTATCCCCTCGATGTGGTGGGCATCGGCAACGCCATTGTTGACGTGCTTGTCCAGACGGACGATGCCTTCCTGCAGGCCCACGATCTGAGCAAAGGCAACATGACCCTGGTGGATGAATCCCAGGCACAGCAGCTTTACAACGCCAGTGGCCCTGGTCTTGAGACCTCCGGTGGCTCCGCCGCCAACACCCTGGCAGGCATCGCCCAGCTCGGTGGCAAGGCCGGTTTCATCGGCCGGGTCAAGAATGATCAACTGGGCACGATCTTCAGCCACGACATCCGCTCGGTCGGGGCCCGCTTCGAGACCCCGGCCGTCAGCGATGGGCCCTCCACGGCTCGCTGCCTGATTCTGGTCACGCCCGATGCCCAGAGAACAATGTGCACCTATCTGGGTGCTTCGGTGCAGCTCGAACCGGAAGACCTGGATCTGTCCATGGTCAGGGAAACCAAGGTTCTTTACCTCGAGGGATATCTCTGGGACAGTCCGGCTGCCAAGCGGGCCTTCATCGCTGCAGCGCAAGCCTGTCGGGACGCTGGCGGCCAGGTTGCCCTCTCCCTATCTGACGGGTTCTGCGTCGATCGACACCGGGATAGCTTCATCGACCTGGTCGAACAGCATATTGACGTTCTGTTCGCCAATGAGAGTGAAATCATCGCCCTCTATCAAAGCGAAAGTTTTGAGGCCGCTGTTGAGAGGGTCAAAGGGGCCTGTCAGGTGGCGGCGCTGACCCGCAGTGAGAAGGGCTCTCTGGTGCTCTCAGGTGACCAACGCTGGGATATCGAAGCTTGCAAACTTGCCCCCCTGGTTGACACCACGGGAGCTGGCGATCTCTATGCAGGTGGTTTCCTCTACGGCTACACCCAGGGAGAAACACTGAAGCGCTGTGGAGAGCTGGGCTCCCTCTGTGCAGGGCAGGTGGTTACCCAGCTGGGTCCCCGTTCTCAGATCTCTCTTCAGGATCTAGTCCGCGAGCATCTCCGTTGACCCCAGAGACCAGCCACTCCCCATAACCCTTGCTGCTGGCAGCGGGCCAGTGAATCCACTCCGGCATCTCGTAGCTGTGAAGCTCCTCAATCGCCGCCTCCAGCGCCTGGAGGCGGTCCTCGCTGGTCTTGATCAGCAATTGCACCTCCTGCTCCTCCTGCAACTTTCCCTGCCAGCGATACAGAGACTGAATCGGCAACAGACTCACACAGGCGACCAGGCGCCGTTCGAGCAAGGCGCTGGCAAGGGCCCGCGCCCGGCCAGGGTCCGCCTCGGTGGTGAGACAAAGAGTCAGAGCAGGCTTGCAAGGCTGATCAACCATCACCACCCCCGGAAGGACTCACTGCAGATTGAGCGTTGCCAACCCTTGCGAGCAGCTCATCCAGGCTATTAACCAGATCCGTGTTCGCGCCGGGAGACGGGCGGGCAATCATCAGATGCTCGAGGCCCTGCTGATGACAGACGGCCTGCCAGAGCCCCTCGATCGCGCCACCGGACTGACGGCAGAGCACCACTGTGATTCCCCAGCGCCGACAGAGGGCGGCCTCCAGCCCGCCAGCATTCGGCCCAGCTGTCGGCCGCAACGGGGCGAGATGTTCAGGGGGAAGACCAGCGGCCAGGGCCTGCCGCAGTCCCTCAGGGGAGGGCAGCACGCGGGCGAAGACCTCGGCACCGGCAAGCTTTGCCGCAGCCACGGCCTGGCTGAGCTGGCGGGAGCCGATGGCAAGAAGCAGCCGGCTGCCCCGCAGCTCAAGACAACTCAGATCCCCTGCACTGCTGATCAAGCGCTGCTGATCAGCGGCCTCAAGCGGCCGTTCAAACCTGAGCAGGGGCTGACCACACTGCCTGCAGGAGCGCTCAAGCTCCGCCCTGATTACCGTTGCGAAGGGATGGGTGGCATCCACGACCCATTCGAATCGTTCACCTTGCCGCCGACGTTGCTGCAAGACCCGAGAGATTCCCTCAACGCCCGAGAGGGGACCGATCCAGAGAGCAGCGAGGGGCACCCCCTCATAGGCGACTGCGGCTTCCCTGGTGACAACGCTGACGCTGACTTGCCAGCCGAGGCTGATCAGGGCTGTGGCCAGGCCAGGCCCCTCCCCCGTTCCGGAAAGCAGCCAAAGATGCCTATGGTCATTCCCCGTAACCTGCATCAGGATGGCGCACACTTGTTGAGAAGGACATGAACCACTGCGTGCTTGAGGTGGAAGTGCTCCAGGCCCCAACGTTGCGTTACACCCAGGACAGTCAGACCCCGATCGCCGAAATGGAGGTGAGCTTTGAGGCCCTGCGGGCCGATGATCCTCCAGGGCATCTGAAGGTGGTTGGCTGGGGAAATCTTGCCCAGGACCTGCAGAACCGTGTGCAGGTTGGCCAGCGTCTGATGGTGGAGGGCAGGCTGAGAATGAGCACATTGGCTCGTCAGGATGGGACGAAGGAGAAACGCGCCGAATTCACCCTGTCGAGATTGCATCCAATCGCCAACGGCCCCAGCCAGGCTCCAGCCGCCAGGCCAGAGACAACGTCCGCCCCTGGCAGGCCTCAGCCACAATCCCCCCAACCACAGAACCGTCAGCCCAAGGCCCCGGTGCAGGGAGTCGCAGATGGGGATGGGGCCAACTGGAACAGCTCGCCACTGGTTCCTGATACGGATGACATTCCCTTCTGAACTCACGACCTGAGCTTGCTGTTCTCCTCCAGCACATCAACGGCTCGAGACAACAACTGTCCCAACTCCCGCTCAAGGGCGGCAAGGTCAAGGCGCAGGTCAGACCAGCGCCCACGGTCGATCTGCTCAAGCAACCAGGCTCGATCCTCATCCAGCTGGGCGATCAACTCAGGCAGCGGGATCGAACCGGGATCGGTTGACACCATCACAAACACTCAACGGATCCCATCCTGGAACGTTGAACGCCAAAATGTTGCGTATGAAAGACCTGTTTTCTCCAGGCAGCCTGATCACTGTTGCCGGTGGTGCGCTGACTGTGATTGGCGTGATGGCCTACCTGCAGGGGAATGCCAACCTCAGCCTGCCCACCTTTTTCTATGGAGTCGTCATCCTGCTGGGAGGCCTGGCACTCAAATCCTCGGAGCTGCCACCGGCAAAACGGGTTGTTCCAGCGGCGGCGTTGAGCGAGGTCAGAGCCGCTGGGACACCAGAACTGGCCAAGCTGGTCAAGGATGTGACCCGCTGGCGATACGGACAGAAAGCGCACCTGGAGTCCTCCCTGGAGGTTCTCAAGCTCTGGGACGAGAAGAAACCCCCGAGCCTTCTTGAGATCGAAGAACTGGACACCCCCGGGGGCTATGGCGTCAGGCTCAGATTTGAACTGGCAGGAGTGCCCCTTGAGCGATGGCAGGAAAAGCAGGATCGACTGAGCAGGTTCTTTGCCAAAGGGCTCGTGGCAGAGCTCGATTCAGCCTCACCTGGAGTGCTGGATCTGACCTTGGTACCCAGCAACGGGCAGCGGGGCCCGACAGGTCAGCATGGAGAAAGCTGAATCCGGCGCGACGGTGAACGAGCCTTCAACGTTCAAGCCCCCATCGTCTGAGTCCGACAACGATGCCCTGAGAGTCTCCGTTCTCAGCGAGGCACTTCCCTATATCCAGCGCTTTGCAGGGCGAAGGATCGTGATCAAATACGGCGGTGCCGCCATGGCCCACGAGGGTCTGAAGGAAGCCGTGTTCAGGGATCTAGCTCTGCTCGCCAGCGTTGGCGTGCAACCGGTGGTGGTTCACGGCGGCGGTCCGGAGATCAACCAATGGTTGAAACGTCTGGAGATTCCCGCTGAGTTCCGGGATGGCTTGCGGGTCACCGATGCCGACACCATGGATGTGGTGGAGATGGTCCTGGTCGGACGCGTCAACAAGCAGATCGTCAATGGTCTGAATCGGCTTGGAGCAAAAGCCGTAGGCCTCTGTGGCAGCGACGGGCTGCTTGTGGAAGCTCGCCCATGGGGTGATGGCAGCCATGGGCTGGTGGGGGATGTGGCCAGGGTGAACCCTGACGTTCTCGAACCCCTTCTTGCCAGGGGCTATGTGCCGGTGATCTCCAGCGTGGCTGCAACCGTGAATGGTCAATCCCACAACATCAATGCCGATACCGTTGCGGGGGAAGTTGCCGCCGCCCTTGAAGCGGAAAAACTGATTCTGCTCACCGATACCGCCGGGATTCTCAGGGATCGGGAGATGGCCTCATCCCTGATCCGCAAACTGCGCCTGGCGGAAGCCCGGCAACTGATCGCCGATGGCGTCGTCGCCGGTGGCATGACGCCGAAGACCGAATGCTGCATCAGAGCACTTGCCCAGGGAGTTGCCGCCGCGCACATCATCGATGGCCGCGTTCCCCATGCCCTGCTGCTCGAGGTGTTCACTGATGCCGGCATCGGCACCATGGTGGTGGGCAGCGGCTGAGTGATGCGGGCTGAACTTGCCGTAGCGGAAGCGGCCCTGGCACGGGGGGACTACGGCCAATGCCTGGCCTGGCTGCAGCCCCTTGCCGATCGCTACCCCCTGCCCTCAAACGAAGGTGCCGAAATCCGAATGCTGATGATCACCGCCTGGATGGGCCAGGGGGATGAGCAGAAGGCTCTGGACACCTGCCGGCTGCTCAGCCGCTGCCCTGACCCTGATCTGCGTCAGAACGCCAAACAGCTGCTCAGCGTGCTGGAAGCCCCCAGCCTGGAACGGCCGGCCAACTGGTCGATCCAGCTGCCCGCCCTGGATCTGAATCCAATGACCGGCAACGGCCAGGCCATCTCCCGCCAACGGCAACGCAAGAAGCCTGAGGGACCACCGCCGCCACCGACAGGCCCGACAAGAGCACCCTCCATGGGCTTTGCGGCCCTGGTGATGGTGGTGCTGATCGGCCTGACCCTGCTGCTCAGTGGATGCGTGCGGCTCACTGCAGACGTGGGACTGCCGGGGCCGGATCGCGTTGAACTCAGCTGGCAGCTGCAAAGTTCAACGCAAAGGTTGCTTCCCTGGCAACTCAGATTTGAGCAGGAGCTGGCAACGTCGACGCCAAAACTGCAGATCATTGATGATGCCGATGGCACGCAGCTGATCCAGGCCCCAGTGCTGTCCTCGAAACAGGCCAATACCCTGCTTCAGGGAGTGATGGCTGCTGCTGCCAGAGCCGGTGGACTCGAGCTTGCGCCGCCAGTGTTGACCCTTGCTGAACGCAACTGGCTGATCGGCATCCAACAGGACCTTTCCCTCGCCATTGATCTCAGCGAGCTGCCGGAGGTGCCAGGCCTTCAACTTGCCGTGCGCATCAAGCCAGCCCCTCAGCGCAGAGCAGCTGAAACCAGTCCGCTGCCAGCAATCCGTGATGGTGCACAGCTCAACTGGGTCCTGCAACCGGGTGAGATCAACCGACTGGAGAGTCATGGCTGGCGCTGGAGTGGACTTGGCCTGGGAGCGATTCTGGTGATGGTGCTGCTCGCCATGACCTTGATCCTTCAGGGAATGCGATTGAAACTCGGATTTGGCTTTCCCGAGCTGCCCTCCTGAAAAGTGCCCTCCTGAAAAGCCATCGGAAGTGGCCTGGGTTCAGAGATTCAGGGGATCCGGATCCACGGCAAGGGCCACCCCCCTGGGCAATCCCTGCCAGAGCTCGGCACCTTGGGGCAAAGGCAGGGGACTGTCCTCAGGACCATGCAGAAGCAGCTGCCAGCGGCAGCGGCCGGCAACGCGGGCCACGGGAGCCGGCGCTGGTCCCACCAGAGACCAGCCCATCCCAGCGCAGGCCGGTCTGATCCTTTCGGCCAGAACCGCTGCAGCCGTTGCCGTTTTCGAGGCAGAGTCACCGGAAAGACGCAGCAGACAGGCACGGCTGTAAGGAACCAGGCCCGCCTCGCGACGGAGTTGCGCTTCCAGAGATAGAAATTCCTCGTAACGACCATCCACCAGATGGCGAATCACTGGATGATCAGGGCAATAGGTCTGAACGAGCACCTGTCCAGGGCGCTCTCCCCGACCGGCGCGTCCGGCCAGCTGCATCAACAGCTGCAGGCTCTGCTCCCCAGCCCTCAGGTCTGGACGGTGCAACAACCCATCTGCCGCCAGCACTGCCGCAAGGGTGACCCGGGGCAGATCCATGCCCTTGGCCAGCATCTGCGTACCGACCAGAACATCCGCCTCACCAGCGGCAAACTTCTCCAGCAATCGGCGATGACCATCACGGCCTCCGGTTGTGTCTCGGTCAAACCGCAGCAACCGCAGACCTTCAAGCTCTTCCGCAAGCTTTTCCATCACCCGCTGAGTGCCTGCACCGAAGGGCTTGAACGATGAGGAGCCGCATTCCCCGCAGCGGGACTCAACCTCAGCGCGATGATCACACCAGTGGCAGCGAAGCCACTGGTGACCAGCACTGCCGCGATGCACCGTCAGCGCAACATCACAGTGAGGACAATGCACGACCTCACCACAACTGCGACAGCTGAGAAAACTGCTGTATCCCCGACGGGGCACCAGCACCACCGCCTGTTCCCCCGCTTCCGGCAGCGCCTCCAGGCGATCCATCAGCGGACGACTGATCAGACGCCGGTGACCATCCGCCAGTTCCGCCCGCATATCAATCACATGAACCGGTGGCAATGACTGATCGGAAATCCGACGTGTGAGCCGAGTCAGGCTGATCGCCCCCTGGGGAGCAAGAGCTTTCCAGGTTTCCAGGGACGGTGTGGCGCTGCCAAGCACCACCTTCGCTCCGGTGCGCCTGGCACGGTCGAGGGCAAGGTCCCGGGCGTGATAACAGGGCATCGGTGATTCCTGCTTGTAGGAGCTGTCATGCTCCTCATCAAGAACAATCAGCCCCAGGGGGGTAAGCGGCAGAAAAACAGCCGACCGGGTGCCAACCACCAGCAATGGAGCGGCAGGAGAAAGGGCCTCACGCCAGCAGCGAACCCGATCACGGTCTGAACAACCGCTGTGATACTCGAGCACGCTGCTGCCAAAGCGCCGGCGAAAACGATCCACCAACTGAGGAATCAAACCGATCTCAGGGGTGAGGATCAGGCAATGCCGCCCTGCAGCCAATTCCTGGGCAGCAAGCTGCAGATACACCTCGGTTTTGCCTGATCCGGTCACCCCCCAGAGCAACAGGGCCTCCCCGGGATCGAGGCATTGAAAGGCCTCAACCACGGAGTGCTGCTCTGCCGTGAGTGCCCTGGGCTGCTCGAGGGGCTCGAGCGCCGTTGTCCGGCTGATTGCACCAGGAGTCAGCAATGGGGCCTGGCGCTGATCACGCTGAACCAGGCCCCGCTGCAGCAACCCCTGAATCACTCCGGTTCCGAACCCCTGGGCGAGAAGATCCCGCTGCCATCGCCCCCCATCAAGGGCAGCGATGAGCTCCTGCTGGCGAGTCGTCAGATCTGAAGGACGCTCCTGGGCAGAATCCAGTTGAAGCCACCAGAGCTTGCGCGGCCGGGTCTGAGAAGCAGGGCGCTGACCGAGCCACCCCGGAGGCAGCGCAGCCTTGAACATCCGAAAGGGGCTGATGTGGCAGCGGCTGGCCATGGCCTCGATCCATTCCCGCCAGTGGGGTTCGATCGCAGCTGGCTGGACAAGGGCTTCAATCTCCTGAAGTTGACGCGGGGCTGGTGCATCCCTGACCAGCGTTTTTGGCAGAGATGGCTGTCGGGTCTCCATGACCAGACCATGCATGGGACGGCCCCGCAGCCTGACCAGCACGAGATCCCCCAATCCCACACCAAGACCATGCCGATCCAGATAGGTGAAGGAACGACCATCACGACCAGCTTCTAGCCACACATCAACCTCAAGCACCGTCCCTTGAGCGGGACAAAAGGTCTCGGGTCTTGCGGGCTTCAAAAGTTTTTTTTAAAATAAATGGTATGGGCAGCTGAAAGGCTGCAGACGGAACCCTGCAAAGTTCCGTCCAGTGGGAAGACCTGTCGTTTGCGCCTATGGGATTCGTCCCATTGATGGCCAGCCAGTCTGAGAAAGCCCCTGACAAACCTGCATCCCCCACCAAGAATCTCGTTCGGCCAGGCTGAAAAGCCAAGCCTTCTTTCGTCTTTCCTGCAATCCGTACCAGACAAGACCTGCTTCAAGATCCTCTGACCCGCGGCACCATCGAAAATCAGCCGAAAAGTCACGACATCATTGACGGCTTTGCTGAGCCTGGATCTTGAGAAGCCCTAGTTCATGCCCCACTCCAACGTCCCGCCAGACCCTTCTGTCATGAGCCCTGCCGTTACCACAGCTGCAGTTGCAACACCCGAGCCAAGCGCGTTGCAAGCCAAGGCAAAACCCGCAAAGGCTGCTGCGACAACTTCAGCGACAACAACTTCTGCGCTGACAACTGCGGTTGTTGCAACAACCGCGGCGGCTGTCAAAGCGAAACCTGCAGCGAAAGCCAAGACAGCCGCCAAAGCAAAGACCACTGCAAAGCCCAAAACGGCTGCATCAACGACGGCTGCTACCAAAGCGAAACCTGCAGCAAAAGCCAAGACAGCAGCCAAACCCAAGGCTGCCACCAAAGCGACGACTGCTACCAAAGCGAAACCTGCAGCAAAAGCCAAGACAGCAGCCAAGCCAAAGGCTGCTGCCAAACCCAAGGCTGCTGCCAAACCCAAGGCTGCTGCCAAGCCAAAGGCCCCTGCAAAAGCCAAAAGTGCGGCCAAGTCAAGCAGCAGCAAGCCCAAGGTGCTTGGCATCGTCGCTGCTGGGGCAGGGGGCCCTGGAACCGATCTCAAGGCCGCTGCGGATCAGCTTCTGGCTGCAGCTGATCAGAACAACACCGCCGCAACAGCCAAGGCGAGCAAACCCGCGGTGAAGGAATCCATCAGCGATAAAGAGGCCAGAGCCAAAGCACTCGCCAGCATTAAAATTGGTCCAAAAGGCGTTTACACCGAGGATTCGATCAGGGTTTACCTGCAGGAAATCGGTCGGATTCGCCTGCTGAGGCCCGATGAGGAAATCGAGCTAGCCCGCAAGATCGCTGATCTGCTGATGCTGGAGGAGCTTGCCGATCAATTCGAAAGCGACAACGGTAAATATCCAGACACCAAGGAATGGGCGGCTCTGGTGGAGATGCCCCTGATCAAGTTCCGGCGTCGCCTGATGCTGGGCCGCAGGGCCAAGGAAAAGATGGTGCAATCCAACCTCCGCCTGGTGGTGTCGATCGCCAAGAAGTACATGAACCGGGGACTGAGCTTCCAGGACCTGATTCAGGAAGGCAGCCTCGGTCTGATTCGTGCCGCCGAAAAGTTCGACCACGAAAAGGGCTACAAATTCTCCACCTATGCCACCTGGTGGATCCGTCAGGCGATCACAAGAGCCATCGCTG
>DASCPR010000269.1:0-2045 GCA_036012625.1 Prochlorococcaceae cyanobacterium Fu_MAG_50 | reverse complement strand
AACACCTCACCAAGTTGATTAAACACCACACCCACGCCGATCACCTGATAAGGAAGGGGCTTACGCGATTCGTTCACGGGCCAATTGCCGGGGTCGCCGGCAGCGTAGGCAGCACAATGGACCTGCCACGGACAGCGCGGGCAGGAGGGCTGGCGCGGCAGACAGACCGTCGCGCCAAGATCCATCAGGGCCTGATTGAAATCACGGGGTCGGCTCGTATCGAGAAGATCCTGACTCCAACTCCAGAACAAGGCCTCCGAGCGTGCGGGGGGACGGGGATGGGCCTGAAGGCGCGCGAGCAGCCGACGCACATTGCCATCGAGAATCGGCAACCTCCGGTTGAAGGCGCTGGAGAGGATGCTGCCGGCCGTGGTTCGACCGATGCCAGGCAGCAGCAAGCAACTCTCGAGATCCTCTGGCCAGGACTGAGCTGACAGGAGTCGCGCCGACTCATGCAAGCGCCGAACCCTGGAGTAGTAGCCGAGTCCCTGCCACAGCAGCCGCACCTCCTCAAGCGAAGCCGACGCCAGATGATCCACTGTGGGGAATGCTTCCATCCAGCGAAGCCAGTAGGGCAGCACAACCGCCAGCTGGGTCTGCTGCAGCATCACCTCAGCCACGAGTATTGGGTAGGGATGAAGAAGTTGCTCAGGCCCCGGCCACCTTCCGTCCTGGGTAAACATCCACGGCTTCTGGGCTGGGTCGCGCCGGCCGTGAACCTCCCACCAGGCCAGGAGAAGCCCACTCATCTGGGGCGCTCGCTCCCGGAGCGGTGCAAGATCCGCGACAGCGGAGTTCAGCCAGCCTGACAATCTGCAGCGTTCAGGCTTGGGCTGCGCTTTCAAGGAGGCTGTGCTCTCCAACAGGCTGTGTTCTCCGGCAGCAAGCTCAACGCGCTTTGAGCACAAGTTCTGGTGGCCCATCGGCGACCAACGCACCTTGATCCACTTTGATCACCCGGTTGCAGCGACTCAAGGTGCTCAACCGATGCGCAATCATCACCACCGTCAGCTCAGGGCTGAGACCATCGATCGTCTCCATCAAGGCCTGCTCACAGGCGTGATCGAGGGCGCTGGTGGCCTCATCAAACACCAGAACACTGGCCTGTTTGTAAAGCGCTCTGGCGATGCCAATCCGTTGCCTTTGGCCACCACTCAAGCGGATACCCCGTTCACCAAGACAGGCGGAGTAACCCTCTGGGCTGCTCTCGATGAAGCCAGCGATCTGTGCCTTCTCGGCAGCGTCCTGAACCCGTTTCAGATTGATCAACGCCTTTGGCAGGCCAAAGGCGATGTTTTCGGCAATGGAGATGTCGGCCAGATAGATGGTCTGGGGCACATGGGCAATGGCCATCCTCCAGGCCGCCAACCTCTCGGGATCATTGGGGTCGTGCAGGTCTTTGCCGTCCACCAGGATCGAGCCGAGCGTTGGCGATAAAAGCCCCATCAGCAGATCCACCATGGTGCTCTTACCGCTGCCCGTCGTGCCGATGATGCCAATACGTTCGCCGCGGCCAATCTGCACATCGAGGCCCCTCAGCACCTCGGGCCGTTCCGAGCCATAGCGGAAGTGCACCGCTTCAAAACGGATGCACCGCTGGAAGACCAATGGCTCAGTGTGGCTGCTCAGGGGAGGAAGCGGTTGCTTCATCATCGCCAGCACCCCAGCCAGATCAGCCGAAAAACCCTTGATGTTCATCCAGTGGCTGTAGATCTGTTGCAAGGCGGGCAACAGACGCTGGGCACCCAGGGCCAAAGCCCCCAACAAAGGGATCACAGCGCCGCCGCTTCCCTTCTGCACCACCAACACTCCACCGAGCAAGACAATCGCCAGCAGCCCCAGGGCCTCCAGGGCAAAGCGGGGGAAGGACCTGAGAAAACCATTGCGGGCCGTCAGCAACCGCTGAGGGCGATCAGCTTGCCGATAGATCGCCAGGTAGGTGGCCTGGCTGCCATCGAGAAGCACGTCACGAATCGCTCCCAACCCTTCCTGCAACGCCTTCAGCAGTTGGGCCGAGGCCAGAGCAATGGCCTGGCTGTTGCGGG
>DASCPR010000268.1:0-2503 GCA_036012625.1 Prochlorococcaceae cyanobacterium Fu_MAG_50 | reverse complement strand
CCCGCAACCCCAGCCGAAGACCTGCCGTCCCTGGCCCATCAGCAACAGGTGATCTACAGGGTTCTCTCCAGAGATCTCCCCCGTTCCCAACTGGTGCTGCCCCTGCTTACGCAACCCTGGCGGCTGGTGGCCGAACGCCATCTGGCAGCGCGACGTGAATTCCTGTCGATGCGTCAGAACCGTCCTGCCTCCAGAACATTGCCTGCCTGGAGAATCATCGCTCCTGAACCAGCTGAGCAACTGCTTTCCTATTACCGAAAAGCCGAAGCTGCCACCGGTATCGAATGGGAGGTGCTGGCAGCTGTGAATCTGGTTGAGTCAGGCATGGGCCGCATCGATGGCGTCTCCAGTGCTGACGCAAGGGGACCGATGCAATTTCTACCCACAACCTGGGCAGAACCAGGAATCGGCAAGGGAAACATCCGTGATCCCCATGATGCGATCCAGGCCGCGGCTCGTTATCTCGTTCGTCGCGGCGGACTTCAGAACATTCGCAAGGGTCTCTGGGGATACAACAACAGCGATTACTACGGCAATGCGGTGCTGCAATATGCAGCGCTGCTCAAGGCGGATCCGAGAGCTTATAAGGGTCTCTATCACTGGGAAATTCACTATCACACCGAGGCCGGTGATCTCTGGCTGCCGATCGGATATGCCCAGAATCAGCCCATAGGGGTTCACGACTATCTGCAGAATGTCCCAGAAAGCGCCCAGCCATCTACGCTGCCGTCGATTGAAGTGAATGCAGAGCGTGGCTAAAGAATCCACTCACCGGGCCGATGAACTCACAGTTCTTGGTTGGTCCAACGATGATGTGACCAGGTATGCCGAACTCTGGGATTACCGGCAGCGCTGGGGAGCCATGAACCTGGAACGGGAGGATCGCCTGTTTCTGCGCAAGGCGGAAGCAGCTCTGCCCAAGATCCTCACGGGCAAAGCAGCTGCCAAGAAGTCGATCCACGAGAAGTCTTATTACCGCAGGGTCAGGTTCTTTCTGGAAGCCATGAATCAGGCTGAAGCCGAGCAGGGCGTGGCTGATGATGCACGGGGAGCCTGGCCGATCCTCCTGGAAGAGGAATTGCGCGCTCTCGACTACTACCAACCCGTTCTCGGACTCCCAGATACCCTCAAGGCCAAGGGGCTGGGGGCTGTGCGTGAGGCGATTGCAGAACGTGCCTGCGGATTGGCTGCCGATGATGGCCAGGTGCTGAAATTTGATTTCCAGGCGCCTCTGGAGGCACTCAAGGCCAAGGAAACCACCAAATGGCGCCCCCTCAGGGAGGGGGATCCCGCCAATGATCAGACCTATCCGGTTCTGGCGGCATCCGTCGCAGAAGCCTTCCGCCTTGAGGTTCGCGCCGAAATCACCACGATCATTCGTGAAACCCTGCCTTCCCTCGCTGAAACCGACAAACCTGAACCTCCCGAGGATTGGTGCGGTGCCCCTGCTCAGAGCAGCTAGAACAGGACTGGATTAGCCGGATCGACCCATTGTCCAACCATCACTTCGAGACACTGCAACTGCACGCTGGGCAGGTGCCTGATTCCCAGACGAATGCCAGGGCCGTTCCCATTTATCAGACAAGTTCATATGTTTTCAACGATGCAGAGCATGGGGCGAACCTGTTTGGGCTGAAGGAATTCGGCAATATTTACACTCGTTTGATGAATCCGACCACGGATGTATTCGAGAAGAGATTGGCCGCTCTCGAAGGTGGAGTTGCAGCCTTGGCTACAGCCTCAGGCCAATCAGCACAATTCATTGCGATCACCAATTGCATGAAGGCTGGCGATAATTTTGTTTCCACATCCTATCTATATGGTGGAACCTACAACCAGTTCAAGGTGCAATTTCCACGCCTTGGGATCAATGTTAAATTTGCCAATGGTGATGAAGTAGATAGTTTTGCCGAACAGATCGATGACAATACAAAAGGGATCTATGTGGAGGCAATGGGGAATCCACGCTTTAACATCCCTGATTTCAAAGGGCTTTCTGCACTTGCCAAAGATAGAAATATTCCCTTGATCGTTGATAACACCCTAGGCGCTGCAGGTGCTCTGTTGAGGCCGATTGAGCATGGTGCCGATGTGGTGGTGGAGAGTGCCACAAAATGGATCGGAGGCCACGGCACCAGCCTTGGTGGGGTGATTGTTGATGCGGGCACGTTCAACTGGGGAAATGGGAAATTCCCATTAATGAGCGATCCCAGCGCCGCCTACCACGGCTTGGTTCACTGGGATGCCTTCGGCTTCGGCAGTGATATCTGCAACATGCTCGGGGTACCGGAAGGAAGGAACGTTGCCTTTGCTTTGCGGGCTCGACTTGAAGGCCTCCGAGACTGGGGTCCAGCCCTGAGTCCCTTCAACTCATTCCTGCTGCTCCAGGGCCTTGAGACATTGAGCCTGAGGGTTGAACGCCATGCCTCAAATGCCATGGAGTTGGCGACATGGCTGCAGAAGCATCCGCGGGTGGATAGTGTCAGCTACCCAGGCCTGGCGG
>DASCPR010000267.1:0-3485 GCA_036012625.1 Prochlorococcaceae cyanobacterium Fu_MAG_50 | reverse complement strand
CTGGATTCCATGCTCGGCTACCGGCGCGGCCAACTGCTCTGGCTGGGGACTGCAGGCGCAAAACTCGATGACATCCTCACCTGGTTGCCCTGCAGGCTGGTGCTCGTCAGCCTGCCGCTTGTCAGCCGATCCTGGGCGGCAGCCCCGAAACTGATCACGACCTCAATCCGAGAGGCAGCCTCAGACCCTTCACCGAATGCAGGCCTTTCAGAGGCGATTTTCGCTCACTGCGCAGGCGTGAGGATGGGGGGCAGCAATCACTACGAGGGCACTGTGGTGATCAAGCCGACCCTGGCGGCGAACGCACCCCAGGCCGAGGAGGAAAGCATTCAGAGAATTCTGGGGCTTGTGGCGCGCCTCGAGCTCACCTGGCTAACTGTTGCCTTGCTTGCTGCGTTCTGCATCTGAAAGAGAGCCCCCCCCTTCTTTGAGTACGCGCCGCTTAGCAAACGCAGTTCAATAAGCGCCGCGGTCCATGGGCAGCAGCAGCACTCCGAAGGTGCGCAGGATGATCGCCATATCCAGCAGGGTTGAACGTCCACGGGCATAGGCCAGGTCAAGACGCACCCGTCTGCGATAACTGAGATTATTGCGACCACTCACCTGCCAGAGACCGGTAAGACCAGGCCTCACGGAAGCCACTTCATCCATGTAATCGCCATAGCGGTGAAGCTCCTGGTCCACAATCGGGCGTGGCCCGACAACACTCATTTCACCGCGCAGAACATTGAGGAACTGGGGCAGTTCATCAAGACTGGAGCTGCGCAGAAGACGACCAACCGGCGTGATCCGGGGATCCTGGCGCAGCTTGTGATCCCGTTCGAATTCAGCCCGCATCTCAGGGCAGGATCTCAGAACGCTTGTCAGCACAGCATCAGCATCGACACGCATGGTGCGGAACTTGATGCAGCCGAATCGCTGATAGCCGCGACCGACCCGGCGCTGAACATAAAACACAGGCCCAGGTGAACTGAGCTTGACCAGCAAGGCGACAAGCACAAACAACGGCAATCCCAGGCTTAAAGCCGCCAGTGAGAACAGCACATCACCGGATCGCTTGATTGTTCTGCCGATTGGGCTCTGCTGACGCATCAAAGCACCTATGGGAAGCAATGAGGGAGGTGCTTTGATCAGCGCGCGCTGACGACGAGAAGCCTCAAGCTTCAAGCCCCTCCCACCTGCACTCGACTGGAGGCGACGGGAGACAGTCGTCATCAAGACTCCTGAAGCTGCACACACTCAATCCGTTGAGAACAGTTCATGGAGTGATGCAGGGTCACTCGCAGCAACGGCACAGTCTCTCTGATGCTGATTCCAGTGATGGCGAAGGACTGTATCGAAGCGGACCGCAAAGGCTTGGGGGCGAAACCGTTCGGCCCAGAGGCGCACAGTCTCTGGGCGCAACTCCTGCCAGAGGCGACGTTGCTCAAACCAGCTCACCGCTTCAACAATCGAGCTGATGCTCTGATCGGGGAACAACACACCCGTTGGCTCCTTGATGCCGGCCGCCGCACAGCGAACGGTATCGAGCAGACCGCCGCGACCCAGCCCAATCACCGGCGCACCTGCAGCCATCGCCTCCACCGGTGCAATGCCGAAATCCTCCAGGCCGGCGTAAACAAAGGCCCGACAACGTGCCATCAAGGCTTCCACCTGCTCCGGACTCTGGCGCCCAAGCATCGTCACAGAGGGGCCGGCCAGTTGTTCAAGGCCAGCACGCTCAGGACCATCCCCCACCACCAGCAACGGCAAGCGAAGCTGATTGAAGGCCTCGATCACAAGATCCACTCGCTTGTAGGGAACAAGGCGACAGAGACAGAGATAAACCTCGTCTCGGGGTTGATTCCAGCTGAACCGGTTCACATCCACCGGTGGATGCACAACCTGGGCTTCCCTTCCCCAGTACTGACGGATCCGACGCGCCGTGAATCGAGAGTTGGCGATCAGATGATCAACCCGGGCAGCACTGAGCTGATCCCACTGACGCAGCCCATGCAACTGCCAACGAATCCAAGGGCCGAGACCATTCCTCGCCAGAGCGGAGCGGCGCAGATAGGCATGCATCTGATCCCATGCATAGCGAACCGGCGTGTGGATATAACTGACGTGCAGCTGCTCAGGTGAGGTGAGCACCCCCTTGGCGACCAGATGGCTGCTGCTGATCACCAGCGGATAGGCAGAAAGATCAAGCTGCTCAATGGCCAGAGGAAGCAGGGGCAGATAGTGCTGCACGTGGCTCACACCCCAGGGGAAGTGCTGAATCGGGCTGGTCTGAATCGATCGCCCGTAAAGCCAGCTGCCCGGTCGCCTGCTTTCTCCATCCACAAGTGCAGCCAGTTCTGGAGGACGGTCCTGGCTGGTCAACAAGGCATCAATGGTCTCCACAACCTGCTCAGCACCTCCAACGGAGCGAGGCGAGAACCATTCATGAACCAGCGCGATACGCCGAGGCAGATCGGACTGGGCCAGACCATTCATGTGGGAATGCTGCCAATAACGTCACGAAGTCTCTCAGCCGATTGCGACTTGAGGAGTGGTTCACGAAGCTTGATGGATGGACCAATTGAGCACGCCCATCCATACCCTCCTTGAGGATGCACTCAAGGAACCATCAATCGGGGAGACGAGTCGGTTTCGCTGGCATGCAACCCCAGTGGGCATTGCTGCCGTATGGATTGAACAGAACGCACCGCTGACACCCCCTTTTGAAGATGCTCTTCAAGAGGGCCTCGAGGTGGGTCTGGATTTAAGTCGAGAAGAGCGTGAATTTCACCAGATCAGCCATGGGCTGGTTCTGCTTTTTCACTCCTGAAGCAAATCAGCCAACAGCTGATCTGGCTGTTCAGAGCGCTGTTCAGATAGTTGTTGATCCCATTATTGCTCAATGGTGCTGTTCAAGGCGCTGAAGCCCAGAGGTGGTTGCTGAACCACAGCCTGATTGGAGAACCTCAGCCTGGCTGGGGAGAAACAGCCTGGTGGTGAGAAACAGCCTGGTGGTCCGACCCACAACGTTAAAGCTGGCTGACAGATCCTGATCAGAGAGAAATCGCCAAGTCACGTTCAACTGGGAGAAAGATGCATGGCATGCTCATGGTCAATCAGCATGCCTATTGATCAGCAACAACTGCGATGACATTTGTGAGCTCAACACTCTTCCAATCAATACTCTGCCAATCAACAGCCTGTCAATTCGCAACCTATCAATCATCAGCCTATCAATCATCGGCTGCTGATCACATCCACCTGCATCGCTTGAGATCAAATCCTGCTTAGATTAAATAAAATTCTTTAATCACAGCCTTAAACGAGCAGGCAAATCTCTACACATCAAGGCAATAAAGCCCAATGAAAACATGAAGAAGGGCACCCGCGTTGGATGCCCTCAAGTCCAGGACTCATTCTCAGGATGTCTGGGTCCTTGGACTCCTGACTCATTTCTAAGCCGCCGCAGCCAGAAAGTCAGTAGGCAGAAGCACCGCTTTTCA
>DASCPR010000266.1:0-8078 GCA_036012625.1 Prochlorococcaceae cyanobacterium Fu_MAG_50 | reverse complement strand
CCTGTTTGCTGATCTCCTGTCTGGCGAGGGCCGAATCCACAGCCTGTTGCTGGTCCCGGCGGGTGATCCAGTGGTGGTAAGTGCGGGTGTGAATGGCGACCGAATGCCCCATCATCCTTGCGGCCACTGTGTCGGGAAGGCCGATATGAATGGTGCGAACGGCCCAGGCATGGCGCAGGTCATAGGGGGTCAGCGGCAACCTGTAACGGCGGAACTGTTCGGAAACGCGCCTCCCCACCTGTTGAAGCGTGGTCTGTCCCAGATCAGTCTTGACCTGTGGGAGGTAATCGGTTGTCTGACCAAGCCTCTCAAGTCCGAAGTGCTCCACCCAGTCAGGTTGGAAGGGCCAGACCTGATGCTCGCCGGTTTTCGTCGTCGGCAGCACACGCAACACCCGATCACCTCCTGGCGCCAGGGCGGAGAGATCGCAGAAGAACACTTCATGGTTGCGCAACCCGTAGGTGGCCATCAGTCCATAGGCGAGTCGCCAGCCAGGATTCGTGATCAGCATGAGGTTGTCCAGGATCTGGCTGTCACTGGGAAGCTGGCGGAAGCGCGCTTGATGTAATCCATAGCCAGCAGCCTCGGCGCGCCAGTCTTCCGGGAGTTCAATCCCCAGATGCTTTGCCAGGGCAGCCAGGGCCGTGGCGCACTGCTGCCGGCTGCGGCTGCCATCTCCATAGCTGGCAACGGTGTCCAGCAGCAGGCCGGCATCGAGACCGCGCTGCTGCTCAGCAGCGATCTGCTCAAGTCTCCTGAGATAGGGAAGATATGCGGAGCTCCAGGTGGTTCTGCTGCCGGCTGGGAAGCGGCGGCGCTGGGGATCGGCGAAGAAGGCGGCCTGGAAGGCGCTGATCAGCTCAGCGGGCTGCCCAGACACTTGTTTGGCGTTCTCAGAGCCAGGGGTTTGCAGCCATTGAGCCCAGTCGAACCGGCCAACCTGGAGTTGATGATTGACCAGCTGAATCATGCGTTCGGCCTCGATCATTCCCTCCTGATCAGCTGGCAGGCCAAGGCTGAGACGTTGGCTTGTTGCTCGCCCGCTGCCGCTGCGAGGGGGCAGCGGGCCCCTGAGGTTGAGCCGTTGTCCGCGCTGTTCAATGCGCAGGGCAATGCCGCTGTTGGCCAGGGATTGATTCCTGCTGATCAGATCGCTGGAAAGATCCATTGTCACAAGCTGATGTCGTCAAGATCGCGTTGATGGGGTTTACGCTCAAGCCCGCTTGTTAACCATCTCCTTGCTATGGCTCGGGTAGGTGTTCTCTTACTGAATCTGGGAGGTCCTGAGAGGATTCAGGATGTTGGTCCGTTTCTCTACAACCTCTTTTCAGATCCGGAGATCATTCGTCTGCCGACACCGGCACTCCAGAAACCGCTGGCCTGGATGATCAGCACCCTGCGCAGCAATAAATCCCAGGAGGCCTACCGATCCATCGGCGGCGGATCTCCCTTGAGGCGAATCACTGATCAGCAGGCCCGTGAGCTTCAGAGCCAGTTGCGCAAGCAAGGCGTTGATGCCACCACCTACGTTGCGATGCGTTACTGGCATCCGTTCACGGAGTCGGCCGTGGCCGATCTCAAGGCCGATGGCATTGAGGAGGTGGTGGTACTCCCGCTTTATCCGCATTTTTCAATCAGTACCAGCGGTTCCAGTTTCAGGGAATTGCAGAGGTTGCGACAGGCTGACCCGGGTTTCCAGCAGCTGCCGATCCGTTGCATTCGCAGCTGGTACGACCATCCCGGTTATGTGCGCGCCATGGCCGAACTGATCGCTGAACAGGTTCGCTCCAGCGATGTTCCCCATGAAGCCCATGTGTTCTTCAGTGCCCACGGCGTACCGAAGAGTTATGTCGAGGAAGCCGGAGATCCTTATCAGACGGAGATTGAAGCCTGTTCAGCCCTGATCATGGCGGAACTGGCCAAGCTGCTTGGCCATGGCAATCCCCATACCCTTGCCTATCAGAGTCGGGTGGGGCCGGTGGAATGGCTGAAGCCCTACACGGAGGAATCCCTTGAAGAACTTGGCAAGCAGCAGACCAGGGATCTTGTGGTGGTGCCGATCAGCTTTGTCAGTGAACACATCGAAACCCTGGAGGAGATCGATATTGAGTACCGCGAGCTTGCCACTGAGGCCGGGGTGGTGAATTTCCGACGGGTCCGTGCTCTTGATACCTATCCCCCGTTTATTCAAGGCCTGGCGGATCTGGTTACCACAAGTCTGAACGGGCCGGAAATCAAGCTTGACGAGGCGGCAGAGCTGCCCACCAAGGTGAAGCTCTATCCCCAGGAGAAATGGGAGTGGGGCTGGAACAACAGCTCAGAGGTCTGGAACGGACGCTTGGCCATGATCGGTTTATCCGCTTTTCTGCTTGAGTTGATCAGTGGTCAGGGGCCGCTTCACGCACTCGGCCTGCTCTGAACGCCAACGCCTGTCAATAAGCGCCGCGCCGCTGCGGATCCTGCAGGCCATGGGGAGGCTTCGAGGACAAGCCAGGGCAATCGGCCCTTAGTCTTGAGGGTCAGAGAATGCTTCCAAGCTGCCGTGACCCTCACTACCACCACCACGGCCCTTGATGGTGCAGCAGATTCAAGCCCTCAGCAGATCTGCGGCGCCGATGCCCTGATGGATTCCCTTCGCCGCCATGGCGTTGACACCATCTTCGGATACCCCGGTGGCGCGATCCTGCCCATCTATGACGCCGTTCATAAAGCCGAGCAGGAAGGTTGGCTCAGGCACATTCTTGTGCGCCATGAGCAGGGGGGAGCCCATGCGGCTGATGGCTACGCCCGCGCAACGGGCAAGGTAGGCGTCTGTTTCGGAACATCCGGCCCAGGGGCCACCAATCTGGTGACGGGCATCGCCACCGCTCAGATGGACTCGGTTCCGCTGGTCGTGATCACCGGGCAGGTGCCCCGTCCTTTCCTCGGCACGGATGCCTTTCAGGAGACCGATATCTTCGGCATCACGCTGCCGGTCGTGAAACATTCCTGGCTGGTCAGGGATCCGGCTGAGCTGGCCTCGGTCGTGGCTCAAGCCTTTTTTATTGCAGCGTCAGGACGTCCTGGACCGGTGCTGATTGATATTCCCAAGGATGTGGGGCAGGAGTTCTTTGATTATCAGCCGGTGCAGCCGGCCAGCATCGTGCCGCCCGGTTTCCAGCATCCCTCAACCCCTGAGCGGGCTGATGTTGTAGCTGCGTTGGCGATGATTGAGCAGGCACAGCGCCCTCTCCTGTACGTGGGCGGCGGTGCCATTTCGGCTGGCGCTCATGACAGCTTGCTGGCGATTGCTGAACGTCATCAAATCCCCGTGACGGTGACGCTGATGGGCAAGGGAGCCTTTGATGAACAGCATCCCCTTGCCCTAGGCATGCTTGGCATGCACGGCACGGCCTATGCAAATTTTGCTGTCACCGAATGCGATCTGCTGATTGCTGTGGGTGCTCGTTTTGATGACCGCGTCACCGGCAAGCTCGATACCTTTGCTCCGAGAGCCAAAGTCATTCAGTTTGAGATTGATCCAGCCGAGGTCGGCAAAAATCGCTGCCCTGAGGTGGCCATCCTTGGGGATCTCGGGATTGGTTTCGCTCAGCTGCTTGAGCTCAGCATGCAACGGCCCCAGGAGCCCAGAACGGCGGCATGGCTGGCCAGGATCGATTCATGGAAGCAGCATTTCCCGCTGATGACACCCGTCGAGGAGGGGCCGATCTACCCCCAGGAGGTGCTTCTGGCGGTGAGGGATCTGGCTCCGGGTGCCTTTTTCACCACGGATGTCGGCCAGCATCAGATGTGGGCTGCTCAATATCTACGCAATGGCCCACGTCAGTGGATCAGCAGTGCGGGCCTTGGCACCATGGGGTTTGGCATGCCGGCCGCCATGGGGGTGCAGGTCGCCCTGCCCAATCAGCAGGTGGTTTGTATCGCAGGCGATGCAAGCATCCTTATGAATATTCAGGAACTTGGCACCCTCGCCCAATACAACCTGCCCGTGAAGGTTGTGATCGTGAACAATCATTGGCAAGGGATGGTGCGCCAATGGCAGGAAAGCTTCTACGAGGAGCGTTATTCAGCCTCCGATATGAAATCCGGCATGCCGGATTTCAGTGCCCTGGCAGGCTCCTTCGGGGTTGATGGTGTTCTGATCAAAGATCGGTCGTCGCTGCGATCAGAACTGGAACGAGCCTTCGCTGCACCGGGTCCGATGCTCATCGATGTGCACGTGCGTCGTGGTGAGAATTGCTATCCGATGGTTCCTCCAGGCAAGAGCAATGCTCAGATGGTTGGTCTGCCGGCCCCTCCTGAGCTGGCCATGGAGATGACCCGAAGCTGTGGTTCCTGCGGTTCGATCACGGCCCATGAACATCGTTTCTGTCCGGATTGCGGGGTGCCACTGTGATCAGACGGCTCATCGGAGTTGTTGTTTGCAGTTTTCTGCTGTTGCTCGCGCCGATGCCGGCAGAAGCTGCTCAGATCCTTCAGGTGCGCAGTTCTTCCCTGTTGTTGATCGGAGATGGAAACCGCACCTATACGGTTCGACTGGCATGCCTGGATGTTGATCCTGTTGATGAGCAGGCCGCTGTTGAATGGTTGCGGTCTGCATTGCCTCGGCATAAGCGGGTCAATCTGCGCCCTCAGGGCTCAACTGATGGCGTGCTCCTGGCAAGGGTCGCCCCGATTGGTGACAGTGAGGATCTGAGCGTTGGCTTGGTGGATGCGGGGCTGGCTCAGCTGAGCTGTGAATCCGAGTTGGCTTGATCGGCGTTGAGTTGATCGGCTCAGGATCCATCTGTTCAGGGATCGCTCTGGCCACGCTGGTGGTCTGCTGCTTCTGCCCTCAGACCTGCTGAATGCCTGGTCCCAGGAGAAGGATCCTGTGACAAATCAGCACAGGTTTGATCCCTCCTCTTAAGGTTCAGCGACTGGACTTCATTGATCATGGGACCCAGTGACCCCTCGCCCCTAGATGAGAGAAGGACGCTGCCATCTCGATTGATCGGGCGAGTCTCTCCTGCTGAATGACTCAGATCGATGCAACAGTCTTCATGGAAGAACGGTTTGCTGGTGGCAGCGAGTCTGCTGGGTTGTCAGGCCGTTGCGGCGACTGGACTGATTGCCTCTTCAGTTGTTGTTTTGCTGGGCCAGGGTCCGGGGCTTGATGCTGCCGGCAGTGCATCATTCCTGAAAGGTTTCCAGGTCGGGGAAGCCACGGTCAGGGATTGCGGTGGTGAATGGCCATCCATTCAATGGCGAGGGATGTCTGCTGATGTCAATCCGAATCGCCTTCTGGCTGCAGATACGCGCCTATCGCTGGTGGTGGCTCCCCCCGCTGCAGACCTGCGGGCCTTCTCCGATCTGGCGGAACGCCGCAACCTCACAGTCGTGCTGCCCTATCAGCGGGGAGAGTCGTTGACTCTGCTGGCAGCACTGGAGTCTCGTGATCGCCTCTGGCCATTGGTGGCTCCTTTCGATGACGAGCTCACGGCGATTGCCGAAGCCACCTTCAAGCAGGGCTGGCGGCGCGTCATGGTTGTGCAGGATTCCTCTGACCTTGAGGCGGCTTCGCCGCAGCCTTTTGTTGAGGCCTTTGAACGGCTGGGAGGGAAGGTTGTGAGCTTTGAGCAGGAGTCCATTCAGCGTGTTGATCCCGATAACGATCTGGCTGTGAAGCGGCTTCAGACTGACCTTGCCTATGCGGGGGCTTCTGCCATGGTTCTTGCTGCTGATCCCAAGGGACGTCTTGCTACAACCATGGCTGCAGGCCAGCTGGGTGGGCCGGGTGGTGCAAAGCGTCGTCCCGCCTGGGTCTGGCTGGTGCCTGAGCAGCAGGCGAGAACCGTCAAACCAAAGCCCTGGCAGCAGCTGATCATTGACAAGGCCAGCCACGGTTCCGGTTGGCAGGGATTCGCAACGATGTTCGAGCAGCGTTGGGGCAAGGCCCCGGATCTGGTTGCAGCTGCTGGATTCGATACGGCACGTCTAGTGGCGCTTTCAACGATCGCGCCGCCACCGATTTCCTCGGAGGGACGCCTTGATTCCCTCGGCTGGCTTGACCCTGGCGCCGAGGTGGTGCCGATCTGCACAGCCATCAGCTTGCGCAAACAGGGGGAGTCCGTAAGGCCTGAGGCTGCCGCCAGTGATTTTGCCCTGCGTTCCGGACAGGCTCCTTCAGGGGAAGCTGAGGTGCGGCTGTTGTCTGCATCCTGATCAGCTGATGAACATGGTCTGCTGTTGTGGAGAGGGATCAGGACGTTGCTTGCGGTGGGCAGGGGTGAGGCGCATCCCTGTTGAGGCCCATCCGTGTTGAGGATCACTGAGCTCAAGCTCCCCCTCGATCACTCCCCCGAGGCTCTTGAAGAGGCGATTCTGCGACGACTCAGGATTCCGCCTGACCAGTTGATCAGTCACCATTTGATCAAGCGGAGTGTCGATGCCCGTCGACAGGATCGAATCCTGCTGATCTACAGCGTCGATGTGGAGGTGCGCGCTGAGGCGGAGGTGTTGAGACGCCATGGCGGCAAGGCCAAGGTTCGCAAGGCTGCTGACAGGAGTTACAAGCCAGTTGCCCATGCACCCGTGGGGTTTCCGCTTTCAGCCCAGCAACGGCCGGTTGTTGTTGGCGCCGGACCATGTGGCTATTTCGCGGCGCTGCTGCTTGCCCAGATGGGCTTTCGGCCACTTCTGATCGAGCGGGGCCAGCAAGTGAAATTGCGTGCCCTGCAGACCTTTGGATTCTGGAAGGGGCGCCGTGCTTTTGCGCCTGAGTCGAATGTGCAGTTTGGAGAGGGGGGAGCAGGCACCTTTTCAGATGGCAAGCTTTACAGCCAGGTCAGTGATCCTGAGCATTACGGGCGCAAGGTCCTTGAAGAGCTTGTGGCCAGCGGTGCCAATCAGGAGATCCTGACGGCCCACCGGCCCCACATCGGAACCTTCCGGCTGGCCACTGTGGTGCGGGGGTTAAGGGCCAGGATCGAGGCGCTCGGGGGCGAGATCCGTTTTGATTGCCGGATGGACGAGTTGCTGCTTGAAGGTCGCCGCCAGGAGCCTTCCTCAACGGCCAAGCCTCTCCAGTTGAAAGGAATCAGGCTTGCGGATGGAACGGAGCTGAATTGCCGCTATCTGGTGCTTGCTCCTGGCCATTCAGCGCGAGACAGCTTTTTCATGCTTCAAAGGCTTGGTGTGGCCCTAGAAGCCAAACCTTTCTCCATTGGTTTTCGGATCGAACACCCCCAGACCCTGATCGATCGAGCCCGCTGGGGGACGATGGCAGGGCATCCGCAGCTTGGTCCGGCTGAATACAAGCTGGTTCATCACGCCAGCAACGGGCGCTGTGTCTACAGCTTCTGCATGTGCCCCGGAGGCCTGGTGGTGGGGGCCACCTCCGAACTTGAGATGGTGGTGACCAATGGCATGAGTCAGCACACGCGTAATGAGCGCAATGCCAACAGTGGCCTGGTGGTGAATCTTCTGCCGGCAGACCTCAAGGGTTATGGGCAATCGGCGGACGATCCTCTGGCCGGGGTGGCCCTGCAGCGACACCTTGAACGCAGGGCTTTCCAATTGGGAGGGGGGGATTATCGAGCACCGGCTCAGCGCCTGGAGGATTTTCTGGCTCGACGCCCCTCAACCTGCCTTGGCTCGGTATCGGCGTCCTATCGCCCAGGCGTGACTCCGGCTGATCTCAACCAGTCGCTTCCGGCAGCATTGATTGAGGCCTTGCATGAAGCCCTGCCGGTGTTCGCCCGACGGCTGCCCGGTTATGACCATCCGGATGCGGTGCTTACCGCGGTGGAGACCCGCACCTCATCACCGGTGCGCCTTCCCAGGGATGATCAGCTGGAATCCAGCAACGTCGCCGGTCTTTTCCCTGCAGGGGAGGGGGCGGGTTATGCCGGAGGCATCCTGTCGGCGGCCATCGATGGCATCAGAGCTGCTGAGGCACTTGCAGGTCAGCTTGTTGCTGGCTCCTCATCGGCCTGAGCGACGATGCCGCTCCACTGCACCGCCTTGACCTGATCCCGCCGCCAGGAGTGAAACAGCGTTGGTTCCGCCACTGTGCACAGCGGACAGCAGCTGATCTG
>DASCPR010000265.1:0-8676 GCA_036012625.1 Prochlorococcaceae cyanobacterium Fu_MAG_50 | reverse complement strand
TGCTGCAGCACGATGATCCCAACAGCACCAAGCCTGTTCTCAACCTGTGACAGACCCGAAACGCCCCTGGCCCATCCAGGGACTTCGGACCATGGCCGATGGCCTCACCCTGGCGCGAGCTGTGGCCGGATTGCCCTTGATGCTCTTTCTGCTGACAAATCATCAGGTGCTGGCATGGCTTTTGCTGCTGCTTGGTGGGCTCAGCGACGCCGCCGATGGCTGGCTGGCGAGACGAGCAGGTGGCGGCAGCACCTGGGGAGCTCGACTCGATCCCCTTGCTGACAAGCTGCTGATTGCAGCGCCATTGATCTGGCTCGCCAGCAGAGAGGCTTTGCCGATTTGGGCCGTATGGCTGCTACTGGCCCGGGAGCTGCTGATCTCAGGTTGGCGATCTGGGGTCGCTTCCGGAGGGCCGGCATCGTCCGCTGGCAAGGCGAAGACAATCCTTCAGTTCATCAGCCTGCTGTTGCTGCTTTGGCCATCGATCTGGGGTGGAATGCTGTTCAGCCAGAGCCTTCAACGTCTCGGCTGGTGGCTGTTCTGGCCATCCCTGATATTGGCGCTGAGCTCAGCAGTGAACTACCTCAGGCCCCGATCAGAGCCTCATCCCCACTGAAGTCAGGGTCAAGGGTGGGGCTGAGGGCATAATCGTTGCTGTAGCTGTCTTTTAGGCCAGTCTCCAGATCAAAACGGGGCTGCCAGGCCAACTCCCTCTCCACTCGCGAAATATCCGTGAAGAAATGGCTGAGGCGCAAAGGGAAAGCCTTACGCGCCTTTGGATCAAGACAAGCTGGGTCGAAACTGCGCAGTTCAAGTCCATCAGGATCGACACCGCAGGCTTTTGAGGCGAGCCTGATCAGGCCCTTAAAGGTGATTCCTGCCTTGCCGGAACAGTTGTAGATCCGATTGGTGGAAGCCTCCACGTCCAGGCACCGTGCCATGGCCTCGGCAAGATCATCGACATGACCCAACTGGGTGATTGTGCTGCCATCACCGGGCAGGGGAATCGCCCTGGAGTGCAGGATGCGATCAAAGAACCAACGTTCGATCGGGTTGTAGTTGCCAGGGCCGTAGATGTAGGTCGGTCTGAAGCTGGTGAAGGGAATCCCCTGCCGACGCAACCATGATTCGGTCTCAGCCTTGCCGCAATGACGGCTGGCCGGATCCGTGAGACTGTCCTCATGCAAAGGCCATTGGTCTGAAGCGGCATAAACACCCGCTGAGCTCACGTAAACAAATCGATGGGTCGGTGCTCCCGTGCAGGCGACCACCCGTTGGCTATCAGCAAGGGTGCGGCCGGAGCTATCGACAATCACATCAAATGTCCTGCCCACAAGAGGCTTCAGATCCTGTTCAAGGCTTCGATCTCCGCTGAGATGTTCCACTCCTGCGGGCAGCTCACCATGTCCACGGGTGAACAGGGTGAGCTCGTGACCTTGATTGAGAAGCCTTGCCACGAGAGGACGACCGACAAAACGGGTGCCGCCCATCACCAGAATCTTCATTGCACAAACATCAACCGTTGACATTGAAGCGTCCAACTCCCCGGAGTGACGCTGTCAGCGCAGCAGGATGGAGGAAGCCTCGTCAACAAACCCTTTCATGGAGATCATTCCTGCCATCGACCTGCTGGAGGGCGCCTGCGTCCGCCTCCACCAGGGGGACTACGAGGCCGTGACCCGATTCAGTGATGATCCTGTGGCTCAGGCCCTGAGCTGGCAGCAACAGGGGGCCAAGCGGCTGCATCTCGTTGATCTCGACGGTGCCAGAACAGGCAACCCCGTGAATGACAGCAGCATCCGGGCAATCACCGAGGCCCTGACGATCCCCGTGCAACTCGGTGGTGGCATCCGCAGCCACGAGCGCGCCGAAACCCTGCTCGAATGCGGACTCGAACGGGTGATTCTCGGAACTGTTGCAATCGAGCAACCGGATCTTGTCATCGCCCTTGCTGAGGCCCATCCCGGCCGAATCGTCGTGGGAATCGATGCCAATAACGGCAAGGTTGCCACCCGCGGCTGGATCAACCAGAGCGAAGTGGAGGCAACTGATCTGGCGAAGAGATTCAGCCAGGTGGGGATCGCCGCGATCATCAGCACGGACATTGCCACCGATGGCACCCTGGCCGGTCCCAACCTGAATGCCCTGCGTCTGATGGCGGACGCCAGCTCCGTGCCTGTGATCGCCTCGGGAGGGATTGGCAGCACGGAAGATCTGCTGTCCCTGCTGGCCCTTGAACCTCTTGGCGTGAGCGGCGTGATCGTTGGCAGGGCGCTCTATGACGGCAAGGTGGATCTGTCTGAGGCGATCCGTGCGATTGGCGATGGCCGCTGGCAGGACCCTCCCGGCCATGGATCCCTGATGGCTTAATCCCTGATGGCTTAATCCCTGATGGCTTAATCCCTGATGGCTTAATCCCTGATGGCTTGAGACCTGATGGCTTGAGACCTGATCGCCTCAAGACAGTTGACCTGAAAACAATCTTGCAAGTTGCCGGACTGGAGGTTTGCCTTTGTGCCCGTTACCTTGACATCAAATGCCTTCCAGGGTGGCAACTTTGGCTGACAGCCCGACAACTCGGATCCTGCTGCTGGCACCGGACCTGCTGGGGGAGTCCCTGGCCTTGCAGCTCTCTGCGGCAGAGCCGGATCTCGAGGTGATCCTCAGGAGCGAAGCCCTGAGTGGCCGCCCTGGCCTGGTGATCTGGTCCATTGACAGGATCGAGTCCGTCGCCCCCCTGAGGCTTGAACTGCAACAGTTGCAGGACCACTGGCAACCAGCGCCACTGTTGCTGCTGCTGCCAGCAGAGATCCGCCTCGATGCAACGGAGCTTCTGACGCTCGACTGCCCTGGCCTGCTTCAGGATCCAGACCTGAAAACCCTCAGAGAGGCCATCACCACCCTGCGGGGTGGTGGTCGTGTGCTCAGTCTTCACAAAGCACCCGGCAGCGGTATCAGCAGTCTTCAGCCCACCATGGGGCTTGGTCAATGGCTGCTGGTCAGCGGGCTCCAGCAGATCAGCAATGATCTGCTGGTGGTTGAAGCGATGCTCAACCCGCCGCCGGATCACCCCTACCTGCGTCTCCTGATCGAAGGCCGTTGCCGGGAACTGCACAGTGCCCGCAGCCTGCTGCTGTGGATCTGGGGACCTCTGCAAATGGGTCTGGAGGCAGCGGTTCCCCTGGGCACCAATCCATCCCTTCCAGACAGGGACGAGAGGAGTTCGGAAATCACAAGCATCAGCCTGCGTCAACGCAATGCTGCAGGGGTCTGGGAAGCGATCCACGCACGTCTCAGCGGATCCATAGGCGGTGAACTCAGCAATGCCACCGGGCAGTTGCTGGCCATCGAGGGACTCAATCAAGAGCGACGCCGCGACCTGCTGCTTGCCCTGCTCAGCCAACTCGATCAACTGCTGATCCGGCTCCGCCATGGCACAGAGTCTCAGACCAGCCTCTGGGAGTCATGGCAGGCCATGCAGCCGCAAGTGCGCCAGCAGGCCCTGCAGACCATGGCTGGCAGCTATGTGCGTCTGCCACGACGTGGTGTCTTACATCCGGTTGCTGAACAGCTGATCGCGGGTTCGGATCTTCACGACAGCGATGACGACCTGCCTGAGCCCCAGAGAATGCTGGCTCCCCTGTTGCTCGACCAGCCAGTGCTGGTCAATGGACAACTGCTGCCATCCGATGATCCACGGGCCTTACTGCAG
This sequence comes from Prochlorococcaceae cyanobacterium Fu_MAG_50, assembly GCA_036012625.1. GTDB lineage: Bacteria > Cyanobacteriota > Cyanobacteriia > PCC-6307 > Cyanobiaceae > DASCPR01. Next base: position 4,964 of record DASCPR010000265.1, on the reverse strand, counting down.
CTTGAGACCCTTGTCAGCAACTGGCTGATCCGCACAGCGGAGCTGATCAGCGCGGAAGTGCTTGGGGTGTGTGGAGAGTGGCCTGAGCTGCGACGTTATCTGCTTGATCAACGCCTGATTTCAACCCGTGAACTGGAACGGCTGCGCAATCGCCTCAACAGCCAGACCCGCTGGCGCAATTGGATTGAACATCCGATTGCGCTCTATGAAAGCCAGCGACAGCTCTACCGCCTCCATCAAGGTCGCATCGAACCCCTGCTGCTGACGGAACCCCGCGATGAGGAGCTCCGCCAACTGGGTTGGTGGCAGCAGCAGGTGGCCCTGATCCTGGAAGCCCGCGACGCTCTCGCCCCTCAGGTTCAGTCCATCATCAAACGCCTGGGAGATCTGATGGTGGTGCTGCTCACCCAGGTGGTGGGGCGAGCCATCGGCCTTGTCGGGCGTGGGATTGTCCAGGGAATGGGCCGCAGCCTCGGCCGTAGCTGAAGCATCCAGCCCAACAAAACTCAGGAGGCTTCACAATGAATCTCAAGTCCTCAACGAATGTTCCATGGCCCGCCTGCTCACAACAGTTCTGAGCCTGGCTCTGGCCCTGCTTTTGCTGGTTGCACCTGCTGATGCAGCAAGGGATACAGACAGTTACGACGGCAACATCTTCACCATCTATGCCGGCAACGGAGCGATTGTTCCGCCGAGGCTCAGCCTTGCAGAAGCCCTCGACAGACAAAGCACGGTCGTGCTGATTTTCTATCTCGATGACAGCGCCACAAGCAAAGACTTCTCACCGGTCGTATCAGAATTGCAACGCCAGTGGGATAAGGAGATCGACCTTCTGCCCCTGACCACTGACGAGCTTCAGTGGAAACCCTCGGAAGACCCAAGGGAACCAGCCAGCTACTGGCATGGACGCATTCCTCAGGTGGTGGTGATTGACCCCTCAGGGACCGTGCGACTTGATCAGGAGGGCCAGGTGCCTCTGCAGGCCATCAATGAGGCGATCAGTGAGGCATCAGGCCTGAATGTGCCCAGCGGATCCACCACAAGTCTGACCTTCAACGAACTGAACACCGAAGTAAGTACACGCTGACCCCTTACGCTTCGCGCCAGTGTTCCCGGTCCATCGGCCGGTTGTGCCGATGTGCTGGTTGCTGGCGCTGTTGCTGATCCTCGGTCTCACGGTGGCCTGGCTCGAATCCAGACATCGACTACGGCCCACATCTCCACTGCGCATCAAAGCTTGTGACTGGCAGGTGTCACGAACAGTTGATGGGCTTCGGGCCAGCGGCTTTCTGGAGATCAGCAACCCCCACCAGCGCATGGAGGTGATGGTTCCTGAGCTGCGGATCGAACCGGTGCTGATCGGCAGGGATGACCTCAGCTCCATCAAGATTGAGACGCGGATCACCCCTGATCATCCCGATGAAGAAGCCCGTCAGGATGGCTACTGGACGGCTTACATCGTCAAGGGCAGAAAACAGACCCGGGTCAATGTCGTCATCACTCTGACGGGTCTTGATCAGCAGGATCCCGCTCAGGATCACGCTCAACTAGCTGACACGATCTGGATCGATGTGAGCTGGGTCAACTACGGCCCCTTCGGACGCCTGCACCGCCGTGATGGCTTCCTTGTGCCCTTGCAGCGGCCAGCACCTCTCCAGGCTGGTGATGCGGTTTTCCAGAGGGTCGGGGATTGCCAGGTGCTTCCCCTCAAGACCCATCTTCTCGGTCCACTCGACGACACGGTGGAAGTGCTGCGCCATTACGGGGCTCACCTGGTCAGGCCCGGGGATGTGCTGACGATCGGAGAAACGCCTGTGGCTGTGATTCAGGGGAGATATCACCACCCAAGCATGGTCGAGCCGGGATGGCTGTCTCGCCTGCTTTGCCGCGGCTTTCATCCCACCAGCAGCCTTGCCACAGCCTGCGGGCTTCAGAGTCTGATCGATCTTGTCGGGCCGACCCGGGTTGCCCTGGCCTGGATCCTTGGATTCAGTATGAAACTGATCGGCATCAAGGGTGGCTTCTACAGACTCGCCGGTGAGCAGGCCCGCCTGATCGATGACATCACCGGGACAACGCCGCCCTATGACCAGACCATCGTGCTCGGTCCGCAGGACCCTGAAGAGCTCTGTGAGCAGGCGGCCAACGCCCTTGGCGTGGCGGTTGCGATCGTTGATGTCAACGACCTGGGACGCGTCAAAGTGCTGGCCTCAAGCAGGGGATGTGATCAAGCCCTGCTTGCTCGTGCCCTCAAACCGAACCCTGCAGGCAACGCCAATCAACGCACTCCGCTTGTCCTCGTGAGGCCGGATTGAGCCACGGGTCAGTTACATGCGAGATACATTGAGCTGAAGTGCCGGGATTGCCTGTGGCAAAGGGATCTGGAAGCACCCTGCGGGTTGAGCCGCTGAAGGCGGCCCATTTCCCAATGCTCAATGCCGGTGAACAGTCAGCTCGGCTGCCCTTGTTCCAGTCCCTGCTGCTGCGCAGCTGGCTTTCCTGGACGGAACAACACCTGCCCAGCTTTCTGCCCGCCAAACAACCGATCTGCTTGGTGGCGCTCGAGCAGGCCCAGCTTGTCGGCATGGTGGTGATCAGACCCATGAACCGGCGTGGCAGCTGCTGGACACTGACTCTGCCGGAACAACTCGCCCCTCTGCAGAACTTCACGCCAAGAGAGGTGCGCCACGAGCTGCTGCAAAGGGCCCTCGAGCAGGTCAGCCATCGTGCCCAGAGCTGGGTGCTGAACTGCCCCAGCAGCGATGACGATCAACTTGCCCTGTTCAGGGAACTTGGTTTTCAACCTCTGAAAACAGTCCAGATCTGGTCAGCTCCGGTAGAAGCGTTCAACACGGCAGGCAAACCTGCCAAGACGATCTGTCCTGAAAATCCTGCCTGGCCGAAAGATGTTGCCTGGCAGCCGATCAACCGTCGCACCGCCCCGTTGCTGTTACCACTGGAACAGGCAGCTGCCTCCAGCCATCTCCGCCAGATTCTTGATCGACAGTGGATCGATCTGCTTGATCATCAACAACCCTTCAGCGGTGTACTGATCTCCCAGAGGGAGCGAGGCTCAGCGGCAATGGCAGGGTTTGTGAGTCGCCGGGGGGCCTTAGAGCAACCGGTGATCGAACTTTGCAGGGATGTGGCCTGGGATCCACAACTTGAGCAATGTCTGCCATTCATCCTTGCTCGACTTGCTGAAGACGCTCCTGCAGCCCATCTGGCCTCAGCCAGCGATGACGGTCATCTGCGCTCCCTGCTCAGCAACCAGGGTTGGCAACCCACTGGCGAGGAGTTGATGCTCGGACGGAGTCTCTGGCGCCGACAACTCCACAAAAAGCTGCTTCCCGGCACAAGACCCCTGGAATCCATGCTTGAGCGCCTCCAGCCCCAACACCCTCCGTTGCCGACACCAAGCCTTGGTCGGCGTTGATGACAAGAGCTGAACCTCGTCCCCGTTCAATGCTGAGCCTTGATGTGGGACGCCGCAGAATCGGATTGGCGGGCTGTGATCCCCTTGGTGTCAGCGTCACACCCCTGCCGGCGATTTTTCGCAGCCGTTTCGATCAGGATCTCGAAATCATCAAGGCCCATTGCCTGAGCAGAGGTGTCAAAGGCCTGGTGGTGGGCCTGCCCCTGGATCAGGCCGGTCAACGAACAGAGCAGGCAATTCACTCTGAACGCTACGGGAAACGGCTGCGCAGAGCCCTGGAACTGCCACTGGCCTGGGTGAATGAGCACTGCAGCAGCTGGGCTGCCGCCGAGCTGGGCAACCTTCACGGTGACCGCACTGGCAGGCTAGACAGCGCTGCTGCTCTGCTGCTGCTGGAACAATGGCTCAGGGAGGGGCCAGAGCCTGAACTGGAACACGACACAACCCAGGCACACAGCCAGGCGAAGTCTGATGATGGATCCTGAGCACATAAGCATCAGTCTGAATGAGTGCACAGGGAAGCAACAACAACAGTGAAGTGCCGACAGTTCTTGTCAGGGACAGCCACGGACGAGACCTTCTCTGTTTTCTCGAACAGCTCATCCCGATCGAAGCAAAGGATTACGCCCTGCTGACTCCGGTGGATACGCCGGTTTCACTGTTCCGTCTGATCGACGGCGACGAGCCTGAACTCATCGATGCGATCACGAGCAGTGAACCCATCCTTTCCGTAGCAGATGTTGTTCTTCAGGAACACGACCTGACCCTGCTGCGCTCAGCGATCACGCTCACGGTGAATGGTGAACTGGAAGAACCTGATCCAGAGGAGCTGGAAGAGGATGAAGAGCTTGATGACGACAACTCGGAGACCTATGAGCTGCTCGTGAACTTCATGGTTGATGAGAAGGAATACGGTCTTTACATCCCCCTCGATCCTTTTTTCGTTGTGGCCAAGATGGATGATGGGCAGGCGACTCTGGTGGAAGGAGAGGAATTCGACCGCGTGCAGCCTCTGATCGAATCCGTACTCGAGGAGCGGGAGTTGACCGATTGATGGATGTACACGTCCTTCAGCCTGACTGGGAACCGGGGCTGACGGTTCCTCATCTACCGCTTCAGCATCTTCTCGACAGAGATATCCAGGCCGTTCTCCTGGATGTGGATCGCACCCTGCTGCCTGGGCGTGAGCTTGTCCTGCCTCAATCGGTGATGACCTGGGTCGCGAACGCAAGGCAGCATCTTCAACTCCACCTGCTCAGCAACAATCCATCCCGGCAGCGGATCGGCGAGGTTGCCAAACAGCTGGGGATCAGCTTCACCAGTGGAGCAGCAAAGCCCCGCCGGGGCGCACTTCGCCAGGTTCTTGAACAACAACTGCATTGCGACCCCTCCCGGATTGCGATGGTGGGTGATCGGGTCTTCACTGATGTGCTGGCCGGTAATCGACTCGGTCTCTATACCGTTCTGGTACGTCCACTGCGCTCCGATGGGCATCCATGCAAAAACGATGCTGTTCAAAGAATTGAGC
>DASCPR010000264.1:0-2341 GCA_036012625.1 Prochlorococcaceae cyanobacterium Fu_MAG_50 | reverse complement strand
GCAGCTCCTCGATCCGAGCGACTGGAACCTTCAAAACCCTTGCCCCAGGGAATAGATGGACAATGGCCACCTTGTCGTTGGCGTAGTTCTCGGTTTCGAGACCAACCGCATCAGCCTTATTGCGCAGATTCGTGTCCTTGGTGATCAACACCACCTCTGGAGGCTCGCCGAGGCCCTGAGAACACATCTGTTCCATCGCCACAGCCAGGATGTTGTTGTCCCCCCGCCAACTCACAATTCCGGAGGCAACTGGGCCAGGGTTGTGCTGTTGCCATCGCTATCAATGGCCTGCTATTCCTTGCGGATCGTGGCGGTGGGCTTGAAGGTCCCCCGGATCAGAATCGGCCTTAACGCCTGATCGCCGACAACATGCTCTGCGCAGGTGCAGAGGACGCTGGCCTGGACCACCACGGCGTTGGAGTTGGCGATCTGCATGCAGCGTCCGTGTCGGTTTCAAAACCCTCGAGGGCCTCGAAGCTGGCGTGCACCTGGCCCTCTTGGCACTGGATTAACTGCTCAATGAGGCCAGCATGGCAGCCGAATCAGATCCAGTTGTGAACAGCGTCGATGTGAGCTCATTCACTTTCCTGTAGGGGCACTGCGCACTGAGCAACACGGCGTTCAGCAGCGTGAGCATCACAGAGATCAAGCGGGATAGGCATCTGCGGGCACTGCTCAACCAGCAACTACAGGATCAGCGAACCATTCGCTGTGTTTCACAAGACCAGGCCACCGACTGATGGCTTGTATGGACCGGCCTCTGAGCCTCTGCCGTCCCGCGCGTGAACCGCCACGAACCGTCCGCCGCGCGCACAGTTGCGCCTTGGCGCCGCCAATCTGTTGTCAGCTTCAACGGGCCCATGGCGGATCAAGCGGATGTGATCGTGATCGGTAGCGGTATTGGGGGGTTGTGCTGCGGTGGCCTCCTAGCCCGCGGCGGCCGCGAGGTGGTCGTGCTCGAGGCCCACAGCAAACCGGGTGGGGCGGCCCACGGTTTCGGCAAGACCTATCACTTCGAGTCGGGGCCCTCGCTCTGGAGCGGCCTTGGTCGCTGGCCCAGCAACAATCCGCTGGCGCAGATCCTGCGTGCCCTGGGGCAGACACTAGAGGTGGTGCCCTACCGCGACTGGGATGTGGTGTTACCGGAAGGGCATCTGCGGATCGGAGTGGGTAACGAGGCGTTCTCAACGGTGGTAAAGGACCTGCGTGGGCCCGAGGCGATGATGGAATGGCAGCGCTTCATGACGGTGCTGCAGCCGATCGCAGCGGCGGCCAACGCCCTACCGCTGCTTGCGCTGCGCCCCGGTGCCGATGTGATGGCGCAACTGCTTGGACGAGGTGGCCAGCTGCTTCCGCACCTGGCGGCGATGCGACACCTGGGAGGGGCCTTCGGCCCCCTCGTGGATCGACATCTACAGGATCCATTCCTGCGCCACTGGGTGGATCTGCTCTGCTTCCTGATCAGCGGTTTACCGATGGGCGGCACCAATGCCGCCGCGATGGCCACCCTGCTCGGTGAGTGGTTCGAACCCGATGCCTGCCTCGATTTCCCCAGAGGCGGGAGCAAGGCGGTGGTATCAGCGTTGGTGCGCGGCCTGGAGGCCAACGGCGGTGAGCTGCGTCTGCGTAGCCGCGTACGGGAGCTGTTGATGGATGGCGACCGAGCCACCGGTGTGGTGCTGGAGAGCGGGGAGAGGATCCAGGCCCGCCATGTGGTGAGCAATGCCGATGTCTGGAGCACCCTGGAGCTGATACCGGAGGGCCGTGCCCAGCGGTGGCGCCGTCAACGTCAGTCGACTCCAACCTGCGGATCGTTTCTGCACCTTCATCTCGGTTTCGATGCCGCAGGCCTCGAGGATGTTCCGATCCACACCGTCTGGGTGGGTGACTGGGAGCGTGGTATCAACGCCGAGCTCAACTCCGTCGTTGTCTCGATCCCCTCGGTGCTTGACCCGGCCATGGCTCCTCCCGGTCGCCATGTGCTACACGCCTACACACCGGCCAACGAGCCCTGGGAGCTGTGGGAGGGCCTCGAGCGCGACAGCCCCGCCTATCTCAAGCAACGCGAGCAGCGCTGCTCCTTGTTCTGGCGGATTCTCGAACAGCGCATTCCCGACATCCGCGAACGCTGTGATGTCGTGATGGAGGGTACGCCTCTGACTCACCGGCGTTTTCTCAACGTGCACAACGGTAGCTACGGGCCTGCCCTGCCGGCTGGAGACGGTCTGTTTCCCGGGGTGACCACCCCCGTGAAGAGTCTGTGGATGTGCGGCGCCAGCACCTTCCCAGGCATCGGCATCCCTCCGGTTGCTGCCAGTGGAGCGCTGGCAGCTCATGGCAT
>DASCPR010000263.1:0-1616 GCA_036012625.1 Prochlorococcaceae cyanobacterium Fu_MAG_50 | reverse complement strand
CCAGGAAGCACCTTGCCTTCAAGGAGCTCCAGGCTGGCGCCACCACCGGTGGAGATGTGGGACATCTTCTCGGCGAGCCCGGCTTGTTCCACGGCTGCGACGGAGTCGCCACCGCCAATGATCGTGCAGCAGCCCTGGCCACTCAGCTCGGCCAGGGTGGTGGCGATGGCGTTGGTGCCGGCGGCGAACTTCTCGAACTCGAACACACCCATCGGTCCATTCCAGATCACGGTCTTGCAATCTGCGAGGGCTGCCTGGAAGGCTTCGATCGAGTCTGGCCCGATGTCAAGACCCATCCATCCCTCAGGGATGGCCTCAATGGAGGCCACCTGACTGTTGGCGTCCGCAGCGAAGTTGTCGGCCAGAACCACATCCGTGGGCAGCAGCAGCTGCACACCTTTGGCTTTGGCCTTGGCCTCAAGTTCCTTGGCCAGCTCAAGCTTGTCTTCTTCCACAAGGCTCTTACCCACCGAGAGGCCACGGGCCTTGTAGAAGGTGAAAATCATGCCCCCGCCGATCAGTACCTTGTCGCATTTGTCGATCAGGGCTTCGAGCACACCAATCTTGCTGCTCACCTTGGAGCCGCCGACAATCGCAGCCAGGGGACGCTTGGGATTGTCCACAGCACCCTGAAGATATTGCAGTTCCTTCTCCATCAGGTGGCCGGCAACGCTGGGGCTGAGGAATTTGGTGACGCCTTCGGTGGAGGCATGGGCGCGGTGGGCAGCACCGAAGGCATCGTTCACATAAACCTGGGCGATGGAGGCAAGCTTCTGCGCGAAGTTGGGCTCGTTCTTCTCTTCCTCGGCGCAGAAACGAACGTTCTCCAGCAGCACCACGTCGCCATCGACCATGGCCTCAACTTTGCTCTCGGCATCGGCGCCGATGCAGCTCTCGGTCTTGGTCACAGTTTTGCCGAGCAGTTCACTCAGGCGTGCCGCTACAGGTGTGAGGCGCATGCCTTCATTCACCTGACCCTTGGGCCTGCCGAAGTGGGCCGAGAGGATCACCCTGGAGCCTTTGTCGATCAGATCCTTGATGGTTGGCAGTGCAGCTCGGATGCGGGTGTCATCGGTGATGGCGCCGGCCTCGTTGAGGGGCACATTGAAATCCACCCGCACGAGGACGCGCTTGCCTTGGAGATCTCCTGAAGTGAGGCTTGTCAGGGAACGCTTCGCCATGGGGTTGTGGTCTTCGGTAATAAATCGCCGAGAGATTAACCTGTTCTTCGAGACTCCGGCCTGGATTGAGGACGGTCAGTTGTCCTATCTGGCGCTAGGACAACCATGAAGGCAGCAGTGGAGCGGCATCATGTTTGAAACGGTTCTGTTTCCCGTTGATCACAGTCGGGAGGCGATGGAAACATCAGGCAAGGCTCTGGATCTGGCCAGAAGCCACAACAGCCGCCTGATTCTTTTGTCGGTGGTGCAGCCCGAACGGCTTGAGATGCATGACCATCAGGCGGTTGCCGCCCTGCTGGATCGTGCCCGCCATCAGGTTGAGGAGGCTGGCGTTGCCTGTGAAGTTGTCGAACGGCAGGGCAACCCGGCCTTTGTGATCTGCGATGTGGCGGATGAGATGAATGTGGATGTGATTGTGATGGGAACCCGGGGGGT
>DASCPR010000262.1:0-10259 GCA_036012625.1 Prochlorococcaceae cyanobacterium Fu_MAG_50 | reverse complement strand
CTGGATGCTCGAAGCCGAGGAGATCAAGAAACTCGATGCCCTTGCCAAGGATTGTGCTGTGGGGATGCCAGCTAATCCTTTCCAGAGTCGATGAAAGGGATCAGGAGCTGGAGCTGTTGACAAGGTCAGGGTCAGGGCTTACAACCACCGGAAGACTTTCGGCAGGTGCGCGCAGCGGCACGACCTTGACGGGTCTGGTTGGAGTTGGAGGGGGGGATTCCGCTTCAGATTTTTCCTGCTCACAGGCATTGAGTGCTTCCTGAAGCAGGGAATCAAATGTGGCCCCAGGCAGGCGGTGGCGGGCAACTTCGAGGAAGGTGCGAGGCAGTGATTCGGATGCCGCTTTACGCAGGGCTGGATTGTTGTTCCGCTGTTCCTGCTCCTCCTGAATCGCACGGATGAAGCGGGTGGTGACATCCCGTTTGGTCGAGGCCTTGATCAGGGTGTCCCGCTCACCAGCAGCAGACTCTCCTTCCCGCTCGAGATCACTGATTCTGCGTTCCAGGCTTTCGTGAACTTCCTCGGCTTCCTTGAGGATGTGGGAAAGCTGTCCGTCGGACAGATAGGGCATGTCCGCAACAAAAACCTTGCCGTGATCCCTTAGAGCCAGAAAGGTTGGTCTTGGTCCCTGCCGATGGGAACCATCGCGATCCTGGGTTGATCCGAGAGGTCTGCGGGGCGGGGTTGGACCTGCGGAGGTCCTCCGTCGCATCGTGCGTTGAGATCTATCAAATGCCATCTGACCAAACCAGAGATGTGACGACGCTGACCTGAACGGCTGTTCAGCTTGCTTCGTTGAATGTAGTGATGCGGAGCAGAGGCTGTGACCCTTGGGACAGGCTTGTAGGACTCTGATGTAAATGAACCTGAGATCACGCCTATCGCTGTCGATCAGCAGGGAAGACCTCTGAGGCGCTGACCATCTGAGCTTGAGCAGGCTTCCACTCTGCCAATCCGCCAGGCATCAAGTTTGTTGTCTCGGCAGATCTGAATTGCGTCTTCAGCTGATTCAGCAGCAACGACAAGACAGAACCCCACACCAAGATTGAAGGTGTTCCAGAGGTCGGGCTCGGGAATCTGGCCAACCTCCTGCAGCCACTCAAAGACAGGCGGGCGTTGCCAGCTTGAGGGATCCACGACAGCGCCCAGGCAGGAGGGCAGGCATCTCGGCAGGTTTTCCGGCAGGCCTCCACCAGTGATGTGGGCCATGGCGTGAGGTGCGACCCCGGCCTTGAGCAGTGCCTGGACCAGTGGCACGTAGATGGTCGTTGGGGTGAGCAGGGTCTTGATCAGAGGTGTGTTTTCCATGCCAAAAGGGGCTTCTGCTGCGCCGGCCCCGTGCATCGCCAGCACTTTGCGCACCAGACTGAAGCCATTGCTGTGGATGCCGCTGCTGGCTACGCCGATGATTTGATCACCCTCGGAGATTTTCGTTCCGTCGATTAGTTCTGTCTCTTCAACAACCGCTACACAGAAGCCTGCAAGGTCATAGCGTCCAGCGGGATAGAAGCCGGGCATCTCAGCGGTTTCTCCACCCAGAAGTGCGCAGCCGCTGCTGCGGCAGCCGGCGGCGATTCCGTCCACGACCTCGGCCATGGCATCAGGGCTTAACGCTCCGGTGGCGATGTAATCCAGAAAAAACAGCGGTTGAGCACCACTTGTGATCACGTCGTTGACACACATGGCGACAAGATCAATGCCGACGCCATGGTGCGCCTGATGTTCCTGAGCCAGTTCAAGTTTGGTGCCGACGCCATCTGTGCCTGCAACCAGGAGAGGATTGCGGATCCCTGCCGGCAGACGGATCAGGCCACCAAAGCCTCCGAGTCCACCAAGCACCTCTGGCCCGTGAGTGGATTCGACACTCGATTTGATTCTGTTGATGAAAGCCCTGCCGGCATCCACATCAACGCCAGCGGTTTTGTAGTCCATGAGAGAAAACCTCTGCAGTGATCCTGCAATGGCGCAGGATCCATATCAGTTCCTCAACTGTCTGAATACGCATAAGTTCTGGTCGCGTAATTCATCAGCTCAGTTAATGGGTTGCGTTGACGTCGGGGTTGATGGCAAGTCAGTTCTGGCAGTTGGAGTGGGCTGCTGACTCAGGGATCGTCTGCTCTCGCCTCAATCGGGAAGGGGGCTCTTCCCATTGGCAGCTTGCCTAGGTTTGATGGGATTTTTGAGGTATCAGGCCTGATCAATGCAGTGGTCGAATTCATTGACTGAATTTCTGCCGATTGCCTGAAGGCTGCTTGTGATGCATCGACGTTCCGATCTCTTTGGCTTTTTGGCCGCAGGTGTGTTGTGTAGCACCGTGCTCGTTCCTGTCTTGGCGAGAGAGATCAATGGCGACGTCAGCAGGGATCAGACCAGCCTGGCTCTCTCAGAACCAAGAGTTGAGTTCCCGCTGGGTTCTGAATCGGCTCAGGCTGAGTCCCAGGATCTTGGCTCCGTTGACGCTGATGCTGAGTCTTCAGAGACTCTCCAGCCCTTGGCGGTGTCAGCTCCCCCGCCAGTGCCAGTTCTTCTGCATGTTTCCACAGGGGAAGCCAGCTGGTATGGGCCGGGCTTTTTTGGCAATCGCACCGCCAGTGGCGAGGTGTTCCGGCCAGGCACCATGACAGCTGCTCATCGCACCCTGCCATTCGGAACAAAAGTGCGCGTCACGAATCTCTGGAACGGCAGAACCGCTGTGGTGAGGATCAACGACCGAGGCCCCTTCCGCAGACATCGGGTCATTGATCTGGCTCATGGTGCCGCTCATCAGCTTGGTCTGGCTACAAGTGGAATCGCTCAGGTCCGTCTCGAGGTCCTGCGCTGAGTTTGAAAGTCATTGGCTCGATTGCTGAGCTGGAAAGCTGGCGTGATCACTGTCAGGGTTCGGTTCATTTCGTTCCCACCATGGGGGCTCTTCATCGAGGTCATGGGGAGCTGATCAGGGTTGCGATCAGACAGGAGAGTGATCAGCCCGTCAACGCTCTGGTCAGTGTTTTCGTCAATCCACTGCAATTCGGGCCCAGTGAGGATTTCGTTCATTATCCAAGGGATCTCGAGGCGGATCGTCGCCTCGTTGAAAGCGCAGGAGCGAGCGCATTCTGGGCTCCATCAGTTGAAGAGATTTTCCCGGCAGATCAAGTCGCTCAGCTGAGCTTTGAGGTGCCAGCATCCCTGCAGGACCAGCTCTGTGGTGCTGTTCGTCCCGGACACTTTGATGGGGTGGCCAAGGTCATCACAAGGCTTCTGGCTCTTGTCAGACCAGATGTGCTTTTTCTTGGTGAGAAAGACTGGCAGCAGCTGACAATTGTGCGCGCCTTGCTTTCCGATCTGGGTTGGCCTGGGAGTGTCCGTGGCGTCGCCACCGTTCGCGATCAGGACGGCTTGGCCTGCAGCTCCCGCAATCGTTATCTCACCCCATCTGAACGCGAAAAGGTTCTGCTCCTGCCGCAGCTACTTGTGGAGGCGGCTCGGCAAGCAGGATTGGGCAGAATGCCCGATCCTGCCGCACTCAGTTCAACCTGGGAGGCTGCCGGTCTCGAGGTTGAGTATGTGCAGACGGTGGATCCCCACAGTTTGCAGCCCACCGGACCAACTCGGAAGCTCTGCCTGTTGGCTGCAGCCTTGCGCTGTGGCAACACACGTTTGATCGATCACACCTTTCTGATGACCCACCTGCCCATCGTTGCCATTGACGGACCAGCTGGAGCGGGCAAAAGCACCGTCACCCGTGGGTTTGCAGAGCGCCTCGGCTTGATTTACCTCGACACCGGCGCCATGTATCGCGCTGTGACCTGGTGGATACAGCGCAAAGGAATGGATCCCACCGATGCCGCTGGGATTGCCATTGCACTGGAGAATCTTGAGCTTGAACTTGGGCCTTTGCGCTCAGGTTCTCAGACGGTTCAGATCAATGGTCATCAGGTCACAGAGGCCATTCGTTCCCCAGAGGTCACAGGCACTGTTTCGGTGGTGGCAGCCCATGTCTGTGTCCGCAAGGCGCTCACCGAGCAGCAACAGGAGATGGGCGTTCAAGGGGGACTTGTGGCTGAAGGGCGTGATATTGGCACTGCTGTTTTCCCTCAGGCGGAACTGAAAGTGTTTCTGACGGCGACCAGTGCTGAGAGAGCAAGACGTCGCGCCAGGGATCTGCAAAGCCGTGGCTTTCCCGTGCCTGATCTTGCTCAGCTTCAGGCAGAGATTGAGGAGCGCGACAGGCTCGACAGCACCAGGACAACAGCTCCACTGGTGAAGGCAGACGATGCCATTGAGCTGGTCACTGATGCCATGACCATTGAGGAGGTGATTGCAGCCCTGGTTGACCTCTTCCGTTGCAAGGTTCCCGAAGAGGTATGGCCTACTGATCAGGGCTGAGATCTGCCAATAATCCCTCGCAAGCATCCTGGAGTAGGTCAAGCACCTGCTCAAAGCCAGATTCGCCTCCGTAATACGGGTCGGGAACCTCGAGGAGGGTGGTTTCGGTGGCGTAGCTGAGCATTGGCCGAATCTCTGCTGTTGCGCTTGGATGCCGGCTGCGCCGCTTCAGGCTCTGCGCAAACGAGAGATTGTCATCGTCCATGGTCAGGATCAGATCGAAGTTCTGCAGATCCTCGAAGCTGAGCTTTCGAGCCCTGCTAGGCAGAGCAATCCCCCGTTGGGCGGCTGCAGCGCGCATGCGACTGTCCGCAGGGTTTCCCACATGCCATCCGCCGGTGCCGGCACTGTCGATCACAAAGTCATCCTCAAGGTTTCGTTGTGCAAGAAGATGCAGAAAAACCCCTTCGGCTGCCGGCGAGCGACAGATGTTGCCAAGGCAGACGAACAGAAGACGATGGGTCATTGAATTTGGAGCCTTTGAAGGGCCAGCTGGGCCCGTTGCCGCACCACGTTGACAGTCTCAGCCCCACTGGCGAAAGTTTTTAATGCTTTTAGGGCCTGTGCTTGCAATGGCCTGGATGTTGGCTCTGGATCGTCGAGCATCCGGCGTTCCAGGCTGAAGATCAGCGCATAGCGCACCACCCATTCGTCATCTGTGCAGGAGCGAATCAGCACCTTGAGGCATCGCTCAAGCTGTTGGCCGGCTTCAAGAGGGTTTTCACTCAAATTCAGTTCCCCGAGGCCACGAGCTGCGGCCCGTCGCACGCTGGCAGAAAAGTCATGCACGAGGGCTTCTTCAAGAACCTCAAGACCACGCACATCTCGAATCGCAGCCAGGGCTCGCACTGCCCAAGCCCGTGCACCGTAGTTTTGTGGATCAAGGCGGCTGAGGATGGTGGGAACCCCTGAGGGCCCCAGGGCGATCAGCCCATTCATGGCAACCACAGCGGCGCCTGGGTTATTGAAGCCGAGCACCGTCATCAGCACATCCGCTGCATCAGGATTGCGCAATGCTGCCAATTGATGGGTGGCTTGAATCACGCCATCGCTTGTGGAGGCCCCATTGAGTTTTTGAATGGCTTGATCGAGGCGGTGTTGTTCGTTCACAACAGTGCATCCATGGCTGCCAAAACAGCTGTGATCGACTTTTCGTTGGCTTGATCCCTTCGCGCCTGTTCGGCAAGTCCCTTGAGAGCGATCAATTTGAGACTGTTCTCTGCCTGGGTTGCTTGAATCGCGGGCAATGAGGGCATCCAGCCAGCGGCACCCAGGTCAAGCAATGCGCCTCGCCTGATCAGCACTGAGGTGTGACCAAGGAGTGCCTCAATGGGTTCAGCCCAACGAGGCTCCTGCGTGAGCTGGAGCAGAGCTCTGCAGGCAGCACTGCTGACGAGCGGTCGCTCATGTTGTGCAAAAGGTTGGATCACAGCAACAACCGCCTCGGATTGGTCACCAATGGCCCCTAAGGCCTCGAGGAGGGCTTCAAGGATGCGTCCAAGCTTTTGCTGATTGAGCGCTGATTCCTTGTTGAACAGCTCAGAATCAAGTCGCAGCTGCTGACAAAGCGCAGGCACCGCAGCTTCTGCTTTGAGATCACCAAGGGATTGAGCGGCCACTTCCCGTAAGTGGTATCCACCGATGGCTACGGCATGAATCAGATCAGGAATTGATGCTTCTGCTTTGATGCGGCCGAGAGCTCTGGCTGAATTGAGTGCGACGGCATTGGCATCGACGTCTCCAGATGTTGGATCGCACCGATAGCGTCCAAGTCTGTCTCTGAGCAGTGGGATGGTATCTGGATGGCGACTCCGCATTCGCCCTAACCACCAGGCTGCATAGTATTGATCAGAAGGGTTGACGGTTTGGCGGAGTCTGGCGATTGCCTCTGCTTCATTAATTGGCGCTCCTTCTTTTGCTGCTGGTTGGACGAACCCGTCCGTCATCTCTGATGCCGTATTTGCAGAGAAGATCCTGACAGAGCTTGATGGATTGTCTTCTTGGCGGTGTGCAATAAAAAAGGCCCCCTGCTGGGGGCCAATGGTTGGAGCATCGAGTAGAGCAGGGCTCAGATCAGAGCGTTGATGGCGTAATCGATGTAGGTGTTGGCTTCTGTGGCGATATCGCCGGAGAGGCCATGGCTTGACTTGATGTGCTTGAGAGCTTCTACGTACCAGGACGGGGAGAGCTCAAAGGTGCGATTGATCTCGTCAAGACCAGCAATGAGATAGTCGTCCATTGGACCGGTGCCACCAGCAACGAGGCAGTAGGTCACCATGCGCAGGTAGTAGCCGATGTCCCTGGCGCACTTTGCTTTGCCTTCTGCTGTGGCCGCATAGTTCGGCCCAGACATCTGAGTGGTGAAGGGGTACTTGGCATAGACAGCCTGAGCAGCGCCATTCACAAGTGCATCAGCCCTGGAGGTGAGAACCTTGGCGGCTTCAAGAGAAACTTGGCCACGGTTAAAGCGACCTGAAGCAGCTTGGATTTCAGAGTTGCTGAGGAAGCGTCCCTGGGAATCTGCTGCTGCAACAGCTTCAGTAAGCGGTGTTTTCATGATGGTTTATGGAGGTGAAATCAGATGGAACCTGTCGGATCGAACGATTGCAGATCCTTTTTTGAGTTCTGGGCTAGGCGTGATCAGGCGACAGCGGCAGCAGCGCGGTCGAAGTAGGTTCCGATCTCACTCATGAGGTTCGTGCAGTCGCCGGATCCAACGGTTCCGCCTTTTGCATTGGCCGCTTCAATGGCGCCTTCCTTCATCAGATTCACAGCAGCTGCGACTGATGGGCCTGGGGTACCAAGTGCCAGGTAGGTCTCACGGAGACCGTTCAGGCAGCGGTCCTCAAGCACAGAGCCATCACCAGTAAAGACTGAGTAGGTCACATAGCGGAGGATGATTTCCATATCCCGCAGACAGGCCGCCATACGACGACTCGTATAGGCGTTGCCTCCGGGGGAGATCAGCGCTGGCTGCTGGGAAAACAGGTCCCTTGCAGCATTGGCAACGATGGTCGATGCGTTGCTGGAGATGCGGCTGACAGCGTCGAGACGCTTGTTCTTCTCCGAAACCATCGCTGCTAGAGCATCGATCTGGCTGGGATTGATGAATTCACCCCGGGCATCTGCCTGGGCGACAACCTTAGTGAAGGCGTCGAACATTTTTGAGACTCCTGTGGGCTACGTCTGGAGGAAACTTCAGACAGGCATTGGGGACGGCCGGGAGGCATGTCCCATCCCGTCGCTGGTGATTCTGACGAACCGCAGAAGATGCCTTCAAAGCGTGTTCATAATGTTTAACCGCAAGGAAGGCTTAAGGACCGACTCCAGCGAGAAGGCGAATCCTTTTCGGTCAGGTCCTCAAAGGTCGAACAGCACCTTGTGGATGTAGGCCTCAGTCCACTCGCTGCCATGAAAACGTGTGAGCATGCCTCGAGCCGGATCCTTCTCGGCTCGATAGGTGGTGTAACGCCTCTGACCGGCAAGCAGCTGCTCAGCCCGTTGTTCGTCGACCGGCTCAGCGGCGTTGACGAGCTCCAGGTAGAGGGCCAGATAGTCACGGAAGGCCGGCATGACCACCTCGCTGATCAGCGCATCCCCTTCTTGATCCAGAGGCAGCCGCGTCCACAGGAATCCCGGAGAGAAGTAGGGCTGTGCTTCCTCGGGGATGGGCCCACCCCCAGGCAACTGGGAGTCCCACTTCCCATAGAGGGGCAACAACCGCTCCCAGACCTGCTGGGTATGTGCTGAGTCCTCTTTGAGCGCAGGCTGCAGATCCAGGGCGAGCAGGTGACCGGAGTGGAGGGTGACCAGATCGGCACCGAAGAACGGCAGGTCGTAGGTGTGATGGGGGTTGACGACGAAATTGAGCACCGACGCGGCTGGCCCGGCCTCGACGCAGGCGGCTCTCACCTGCCTCAGCTTTTTGGTTCTGCATCCCCATGTTGATGTCATCACGGGCATGGGATTGGCTCTGGAGCCCGCCATGCCCTCCTGCTGCAGGAACTCCTCAGCCACTGGATAGGGCTCAGGTTGAAGCTCAGCAAGGGCTTCGCTGGCATGGTTCAGAAAAGGAGCCCATCGCCATCCAGGCATGGACACAGGCTCAAGGCTGTTCTTTCGCAAGGGGGTCATGCAGGGTTTGGCTTCACTGTGATTGTTGCTCTGGCTGATCGGTTGCAGGGAAGAGAAACTCGTGCAGGAAGCGGTCAGCCCATGGCTTGCCGAAATGGCTTGTGAACAGACCGTGAGCTGGATCCCTCTCGGCGCTGTAGGTGTCGTAGGCGAGTTGAAGGCGCCTGACTTCACTTGAGGGAATCACCGCGTGACGTTGGCGATTCTGGTCACTGAGTTCGAGGTATCTGTTGAGGAATTCGGTGAATGCTTGGGGGAGTGATGTGGTGGCGTCTTCTGCGCCCCCTCTGCAGAACAGCAGCCAGGGGGAGAAGTACTGATTCGGGTCAAAGGAGCGCATCGTTTCCTCTCCGTCCAGTTCCGGGTACTGCTGGTGGAGCTTCTGCAAGCCCTCAAAGTGACGCTCGAGGTATTCCGGATCCTGAACCAATGGCTGGAAATCCATCACGGCGACAAGCTTCTTGCCTCCAAACAACAACAGGTCCACCCCCATCAGTGGCTGGTCATTGTCGTAGTCCGGGTAAGCCACTGAATTGAGAACCTGCACGACCTTCCCCCCATCGAGGCGGGTCACCCGCCAGCGCCGGAAGCCAGGCACATCCCAGAGCCAGCTGCTGATCACACTGCCTTGACTCTCTGATCTGCAGCTCTCAAGGCCTTCCGGCACGGGGTGGGGCGATCCACCCCTCGCCTGGATGCGTTCATGCAGCTCTGTGAGAAATGGGTCAAACATCAGGTTCCCCCTGCTTTGCTCAGGTCTGTGGCCTTGGCCAGCGCCGCCGATGATCTCGCCAGCTCGCGAATGTCGTGATCAGTCGGGCAGCGCAGTTCTGTGCAGTAGGTGGTCATCGAAACACCATCCAGACACTGAACGGAGCTGACCCGCATCCGCAGCTGATCGGTCACGAACCAGCAACGCTCCACGCCGACATTGTTGTCATATCGCGTCTTGATGGTCAGCACCCCGTCCTCAGCGAAGAAGTAGGTGCTGATCACCGACTGTTTCTCGACATAACCCACATCCCTGAGCAGAAAGCCCTGGCATGGATTGTCATCGTCAGGGACATCGACAATCACTGCGGCGTAGTCATCGTCGCGAACCTCAGGCTTGAGATTGCTTTCCCACCAGAAACGGGCACCACCTGCCCCTTTCTCGGTTGCGATTCCCAGGGCCTGGCAGACACTTCCCACGGCTGGATCCGAGGGATCGAAGGGCTCAATGACCAGGTTTGAATCGCCTGCTTCATCATCCTGGCTATCGAGATGATGAACGCAGCGCCGGGTGAGCCAGGTTCCTCTGCTGGCGGACAGGAAATCCGCCATCGTCAACGGCGTTGTCAGGTTCGGCATGTCTGGAATGGTCGCCCTGCTGGATGGGTTAGGAGGCTTGATCAGGCGGCCGCAGTTTCGGTGCTCCCCTGGCGCTGACGACGGGTCAGGAAACCAAACAGCACCTTGCCGATGGCCGTGACCAGATTCCCCTCCAGCTCCTTGAACATGTTCATGTTCAGGTGGAAGGCGTTGTTGGCCTCCTTCACGATCTGATCCCCAGTGCCCTGATCGATCGGCAGTTGATCCAGCTTCTCTCTGTAGCTGGTCTTGAAGGCTTGGGCGTCAGCGATCGTCTCGAACTCATAGAACTGCACGCCATCCACCTCGCCAAGGTTCATGGCCTTCTGGGCGATGTTCTTGAGAATCTGGCCCCCGGAGAGGTCTCCCATGTAGCGGGTGTAGTGATGACCCACCAGTAGCTCAGG
>DASCPR010000261.1:0-1750 GCA_036012625.1 Prochlorococcaceae cyanobacterium Fu_MAG_50 | reverse complement strand
TCCAGGGCGGCAGCCACGACCCCCCCCAGGTTGTTGTGAGGCGCGGTGATCAGATAAAGACGGCAGGTTTGCAGCTTGTTTCTGCGACGCATCCCCTGGCTGGCCTGAAGCACGGTCACCTCCATGTCATAGAGGCCGTAGCGAATATCGGCAGCGGTTTCTGCCAGCTCGGCATCCCCTTGGCGGGAGAATTCCTCCAGTACCCGCAGGGCTTCCTGAACCCTGGCGCAGTTGGCAGCCACAACCTGTTCACTGGTTATGCGTTCACCCTGAGCTGGATGGCTGAGGCCGGCCCCCTGATCAGCGGCGGTTGAGCGTGCTCGCTTGTAGCGGCTGTGATGAAGATGACCCAGTCGCTGCCGCCAGTCCTTCAGGGAGATCACCAGGTCCTTGCGGTTCAAGCCGAAGCGGCACCAGTCCTCCACCACCCTCAGCCCTTCGCGGGCTCGATCCAGGTTGGCGTCAATAAGCCTTTCCACACACAGCTCCGTCATCGGGGTTTGGGACATGGATCCATGGCAATCTTGGCTGGAAGGCATGGGTCTCAATCATGGAGAACAGCGGCTCTGAGAGCACCATGCATGTTCTGGTCTGGGGAATCATCCTTCTCGGTGGCATCGGCATGTTCATCGTCTGGGGCCTGGCCAATGCTTACCCGAATGCAGGCTGAGGTCCTGGATCCTTGGCTTTGATCGAGAGGGTGCTGCGTGCCTCTTCTGCATCTCGTCCGATCTGAAGGCTGAGTTCTTCAAGATCAGCAAAGCGTTGCTGGCCCCTGAGGCGTCGGACCGGCTCCACCACAAGTTCACAACCATTCAGTTCCAGCTGCTGATCCAGCAGGTGCACCTCCACCGCCGATGGTGAATTCGGATCAACGGTGGGTTGTGGTCCGAGGTTCATTACAGCCGGCAGGGGCGTGTCGTCACTGCTGCACCAGGCCCAAGCGGCATAGACCCCGAGGCCGGGCAGGAATTTGCGGCCATCAACCTGCAGGTTTGCGGTGGGCCATCCCAGGGTCCTACCGATCCCTCGCCCCCTCACCACCCTGCCGGTGAAGCGATAAGGCCTGCTCAGCAGACCTGCAGCGGTTTCAAGGTCACCTTCACTGAGGGCTGCCCGGATCCGACTGCTGCTCACCCGGCCTTGATCATCTTCAAGGATCGGCACCACCGCTACGTCCACTCCGGCAGCTGCTCCCAGCCGGTGCAGCATCTCAGCATCCCCCTGACGGTCTCGCCCGAAGCGGAAGTTGGCGCCCACAGCAATGTGTTTGGCCTGCAGCGCGTCGATCAGAACCTGATCGACAAAGTCTGCGGCGCTAAGGCAGGCCAGCTCCTGGTTGAAGGGCACCAGAACGAGTTGCTCAATGCCCAGTGGTTCCAGCAGGGAGAGTTTCTCCACCGGCAGGTCAAGCCGCAGACGGGTTTCGCTGTAGAGCACTTCCCGGGGATGGGGCCAGAAGCTCACCACGCTGGGGACTCCCGGTGCCTTGTTCACAACCGTTTCAATTACCCGTCGGTGGCCGGGGTGGAGTCCGTCGAAACTGCCAAGAGCCAGTGCTGTCGGCGTGCGTGCCTCCTGTGGTGAGCAGAGGGGAATCAAGGGGGGGTGCACAAGTCGGCTGTTCAGTGGCAAGTTTGGACGACTGCAGCATGCGCCGCATGGCCGATCGACTCGACCTTCAGTTGCTCTCGCTCGGGCTTCGCCGCGTGGGCTGGATCCGATTCTGGATGCAGACCGTTCTTGCGGT
>DASCPR010000260.1:0-18091 GCA_036012625.1 Prochlorococcaceae cyanobacterium Fu_MAG_50 | reverse complement strand
ACACTGGCAACCGCGCGAAGGATTTTGAAGGAGCGCCTGGGCCCCATGGGCCAGTTCCCCACTGCAGTGATGCTTCTTACCCTGCTGCCGAGATGCTCGATGCAGGCTTCAAATCTTTCAAGTTGGGTCTGATCGACGGTCTCAAAAATAAAATCTGTGCCCGCACAGATCAAATGGTGGGATCGGATCCACCCCTTTAATTGCTTTTCGGCCTCAATGCTGGCCATTCTGCATCCAGCCCTTTAGGCAGCAATACCTACAGACTTTAACCAAGCTTCGTCCAGATGATTTCCGAAGTGGGCTAAGCGTTTGAAGCGAAGATGTCCATGTTCGGATCCCCAGCATTGTGCATGGGTTTTGGGGTCAAAGCCTCGGTCGCGACTGATCCATGATGTGTCATTCACTTCAACTTCACTGACGAGATAGGTGATTTTCCCATCCCGTGGAACCAGGCATTGCTCGCCGGGTTCCACCTCGCCTTTGTATTGGCCTGGGCTCACTTCTCTGAAATGCATTGCACATCCACATCGAGGTGTAATCGTCTCGGTTCTGAGGTTTTTTAGCAGTTCGGGCTGATGCCCAGCCCCTGCAATGCGTTCTGGATCATCAAAACCAAAATTGTCAACGATAAAAACCTCGTTAACTTCCTTCAATCGGTGGATCCCTTGCCGGTAAGGTTGCCAGGGATCATGGTCATAGCTTTGTTCTGAATAAAAGGCTGGTCCTTGCAGGAGTTCCCACGGGAGAGGTCGGAAGAAGATATTGATATGTGCAAAGTCCTTTGGGTTGTCCTGGGATTGCTCAAGATTGCTGTATTGACCCGCAAGTGTTTTGGCGAAGATAAGTAGGCTTGATTTGATTGTCATGATTGCTGCCCCATGGCCTCAGCTTTTCAGGCGACGCACTTCGGAGGCAAAAGATGTTTGCAGAACTCCTGAGCCGGCTGAAGTCCTAAGTACTGAGGAGCGGCAGCGTACATGCTCTGAAACGAACCAGATACGCTCTTCAGCTATGGCTTGTTCATATTGAGTTGTGAGCAGAAAAGTTCCATCTGAGAGAAAGGAGTATTCCGACACAGCCTGAGATTCCTCTGCATAGCCAACACTTCGAAGGATCCTGCCACTGCTGGTTGAGCTGGCAATGGGCACCAAGATACAAGAGCCTGATGAAACCTCTGATGGATCATCTGGTTCCCAGTCACTCTCGGCATTCCAATCCATTTGAAAGGGAGCAATGGGATCACCTTCTATCCCTTCCGTGGAAGTGATCAGCTCTTGAACTGAGTTGTCTTGTGGACTTAGTGGCTTGATACGGATTTCGCTCAGAACCTCTTCAAATTGTTGAAAGGCAAGGGAGTGACCGCTGCGCATTGAACGCCATTCCCCTTCACTTTGAGCAACGAATTGCTCAATATCCATGGATTGAGGATGAGTTCATATCATCATGATCTTCTTGCTGAATTCTGTTGGCTTGATGCATGCGAACCATGGAGTCGATCATCATCGACATGGCCATGGGAACTTCAGAGACAGAAGCGTTGAAGGATGTCTGATCACCCGGACGTTCGCTGGAGGGTGGGCGAAGTATTGGCATTGGGATGATTCTGCGATTGTTCAGAGATTAAATCTGATCTAGGAAGTGGCTGATCAAAGAGGTTGAATCAACGATCATAAACCTCTTCCATCATCAATCAGAGGGTTTGGTCAGAGCGTAAAGCTCGTTTAAAAGTTAGTGTTTGGAGTGATTGAAAGGATTGAGCCCCCTTGTGCCTGGATACTCTGGATTGTGGAAGAGAGGGAGGTTTGTCTCACCACTGAGCACTGAACAGATCTGCGGGAGCTGCCGATCTGCATGCCGGATTGCCAGTTGATTCTGAAGGTTCCGCCTCCGCCCACGCCTCTCCTGCCAGCAAAGATGGGGGAAACGATACCTCCGGTAAGGCTATTGAGCAGTTGGCTTTTGCCCCCGATTGCATCGTCACTGCCTGCGAAGTTCTTCTCAAGGGAGGCCATGCTGGAGAAGGTTGATGTGTGGATCCCTGCAGGGGAATTCCAGGCGCGTAGATAGGGAACAGTGTCTGCACCAAACACTTCCTGATACTCAGCTGAGTCCACAAGGCTGTCCACCACAGCGTCATGGCCGTTGCTGGCCAGTAGGGCGATTTTCTCGCAAACCTCGCTGTGGGTGACAGGGGGGCGACCGAGAAGGTGCTTGAAGTTCAGTTCAATACCACGGTGTGGTGAAACGGCTTCATAGAAGCGTGACTTGTAGAAGGGAGATTTGGCCAGACCGCGCACGAAGCCGCGTACGTCGATATCTCCATTGCAGAGCTGGGCCTCCAGTTCAACGGAGCGCTCCCAATCCATCACGTGGGCGTTGCCGTAAACCTGGCGATACCCTGCTTTGATTGCCTGCTCAAGGGAGTCCCTGTCATTGGGGCTGTAGTGCTCGAAGGTCACTGCATGGGGGCAATCCGAATGCATTCGGGGCCCAATGCCGATCTTCATATTCGAGCAGGACTGACGCAGGAATTCTCCGTTGTCTAGTGCTGGACCGACCTCCCTCCAGGTGTTGGAGCGGGCCGGCTGCTTGTTAGCACTTAGGCAATTGTTATAAGAGACAGGGGAGTCCCACTTTGAGGTGCCGCCGAAACCAAGAGCTGCGGATTGACTGCCAGGCATGGTGGAGAGGAGGGGGTGGGGTGTCGAGGAAGAGAAATCTGAGACTGATGAGTGTTTTGGAGTGATGAGCAGGAGTTCAGTTCACTCTTCGCTCTGCTCATCACTAATTTACAGAGCGCTGTTGCTTGCTCTGATCACATCACTTCAGTGATTGAAAGGATGCGACCGCCACGGGCATGGATGTACTTCATCTGGCTACTCATGTCCTTGCCGGACACCAGATAGCTGGAGTTGGCTGTGCGTTGACGTGCGCCAGCCGGCTGACCTGCCACCACGATGCGGAAACGCTTGGTGGTGGGATCCGGGGAACCGGACTGGGCACCAGTGCGATTAATACGTGTCGTGGTTTTACTCCATCCGCTTGGAACCGTTTCGGTTGCTACGGATGTGACCAGCGCAGAACTTGTAAGCACGGTGTCGCTGGCGGCATAACCCTCGGCAAGGCAGAGATGCCTGTTGAAGGCAACCTGGGAACGACCGTTCTCACTGAGGATTCGTACATATGGAACAGTGTCCTCTCCAAAGGTGGATTGGTATTCACTGCTATCGATGTAACTGCAGATTTCAGCTTCATAGCCCTGATCAGCCAGGAGGCGGATGTGCTCACTCACTTCAGCCTGGGATTGGGGGGCTCTGCCAAGGAAATGCTTGAAGTTGAGCTCGATGAAGCGATAGGGAGCATTGGTTTCGAAGAAGCGGCTGCGATACTCGGAGGAAAGGCCGATGGCACGCACGAATTCCCTGGTACTCAGGTAACCGTCAAGGAACTTACTTTCTGCGGAGATGCAGCGTTCAAATTCCATCAGATGGGGATTGCCCATGACCTGCCTGTAGCAGGAACGAATCAGGGAGGCGAGCTGATCTGCGGAATCTCCAGGGCATCGCAGGAAGACTTCCTGCTCACGCTGACCAAGTCCGAATCCAACATAGGAATCACTACGCATCGGCGTTGTGTCGCCACCGCCGCTGCTGCCACGTCGTGTGGGCTCAAAGGAAATCTTGGTGTAGTCGCTTGTGACTGAAGTGGAGGACACACCGCCAGCCACCTGGGTAGGAACCCTGATGGGGGAAACAATGCCCCTGGCAAGGTTATTGAGTAGCTGGCTTTTGCCGCCGATTGAATTGTCGCTGCAGACAAAGTTCTGCTCCAGGGAGGCCATGCTGGAGAAGGTTGATGTGTGGATCCCTGCAGGGGAATTCCATGCACGCAGATAGGGAACAGTGTCTGCACCAAACACTTCCTGATACTCAGCTGAGTCCACAAGGCTGTCCACGACAGCGTCATGGCCGCTGCTGGCCAGTAGTGCGATCTGCTCAGAGACTTCGCTGTGGCTTACAGGTGGTCGACCAAGAAGGTGCTTGAAGTTCAGTTCAACACCGCGGTGTGGAGATACGGCTTCAAAGAAGCGTGATTTGTAGAAGGAAGATTTGGCCAGACCGCGCACGAAGCCGCGCACGTCGATATCTCCGTTGCAAAGCTGGGCCTCCAGTTCAAGGGAGCGCTCCTGATCCATCACGTGGGCGTTGCCGTAAACCTGGCGATAGCCTGCGCTGATTGCCTGCTCAAGGGAGCCTCTGTCATTGGGGCTGTAGTGCTCGAAGGTCACTGCATGGGGGCAATCCGAATGCATTCGGGGCCCAATGCCGATCTTCATATTCGAGCAGGACTGACGCAGGAAATCGCCGTTGTTTAGAGCGGGACCCACTGGCCGCCAGGTATTAGCCCGGGCGGGTTGCTTGTCAGCACCAAGACAATTGTTATAGGAGACAGGGGCGTCCCACTTTGAGGTGCCGCCGAAACCAAGAGCTGCGGATTGACTGCCAGACATGGTGGAGAGGAGGGGGTGAGGTGTCGAGTGAAGAGAGATTTGGGACTGATGAGTTAAGCCAGGCCTGCTGTATGGATCAGCTCACCGGAGTGATGCTGGCGATTTTTCCGCCTTCACTATGAATTCGCTTGAACTGCTCGGAGAGCTTGTCGAATGGGACGAAGTAGACGCGGTTGGATTTCGTATAACGGGAAACCCTACGCAAGTTGTTGGACCGGTAAGCGGTGACCTCAACGCGGTAGGTGCGTCCTTCCGCACCAGCGCCCACTCCCAGACGGGTGGGGGCGTTCTGAAGATTGTTGGCGGGCCGGAAGCTCCAGCCATCCGCAACAGGGGAGGAGGGAGGAACAATGGGTAAAGGCAGGTTCTGATAGGCACTACCTCCGAGACGGGAGCTAATACCAGCCAGATTGCCCTTGAGGCTGCTGCTGCTGTTGCCACGCAGCAACTGGAAGGACCAGGTGAATTCCTGCATGGTGCCGCAGGATTCTGTGCGCCAGCCTCGATTGAAGGGGACTATCCATTCACCGAAACTGTTCTGATAATCAGCTGAGTCAAGAAAACTGTCGATGTCTGCGTCGTATCCCTTGCTGTCCAATCGTTCGGCGTGATCTCGCATCTCCTGGAAATCAACCGGTGCGCGGCCCAGGAGATGGCGGAACGCCAGCTCGATGTAGCGGTAGCGGGAGCAGGTGTCAAAGAAACGGGATCTGTAGAGATCGCTCTTGGCAATGCTGCGTACAAGCTCCCTGACGCTGATTTCACCAAGTTTGAACTGGGATTCAGCGATGCCTTGACGCTCGCTGTCCATCACATAGGCATTCCCGAGGACTTGCCTGTACACGGCTGTGATGATCTGCTCTTTCTTGGCGTCGTCATCGCCGGGGATCAGCTCGAGGGGTGGGTCGCTATCGAAGCGCTCGACTCCCAGGAGCGAAGCTGGACCGAATGGCATTTAGGGCTCAGACGTTGCGCCTAAGTATGTTCAGTCACGAATCTGAACCACGGGGTCATTCTTTATAAACCTCAACCACCTTGTAACATCAGCTCCTGAACCATGCCCGATTCGGAACATGGTTTTTTTTATTTGGAATCCCCTGACTCACCAGTGTCAATGCTGCCTTTGGTGGTGCTGCGGGTCAGGGGATTCCAGGATTGAAGTTGTTCCGGGGGGTGGACCAGGAGTTGGGGTCGGATGGACTCGAGGCCTACGGTCAAGGCGAAATCTGCTCCCCGAATGGATTCAGTGTCGGTGAAATCCGCCTCTGTCAGGTCGGCGCCGCGGAAATCAGCAAAATCAAGTTGACAACCTCTGAATCTTGCTCCTTGACAGGAAGCTCCCCGCAAGACGGCGTGGCGAAGATCGGAGCCGACAAAGCGCACACCATCCACAATCGAGCCGCTGAGGTCAGCGCCGCTGAGGTAAGCGCCCATCAGAATGGCTCCACGCAGATCCATCCCCCTGAGGTCGGTGCCGTTGAGGAAGGCGCCGCTCAGTTTGGCGCCTGGGCCCACGGCTCCTGTGGAAGAGATGTCGTGCCCTTCTGGCCAGCGGGTGGCTGAGTCATAGCGGGCGAAGCGAAGATCGGCTCCCTCAAGCAACGTTTCGCTGAGGTCGGCACCACGAAGATCCGTGCGGCAGAGCCTGGCGTTGCTTAGATCCAGGCCGCGTAGATCAAATCCCCGCCAATCGGCTCCCCGAGCATCCATGGGCTCGGTGCCGATGTGTTCTGGTTTGGCATGTTCAGGAGCGGTCCAGTTGGCGAGATCCAAGGCTGTGGCGCTTGATCAACGTGCGAATGCAGGGTATCTGAGCACTGGCGTCCTGTTAAAAGACTGCCTTAGTGCTCAGCATGTCTCCGATAAGCAGCAGCAGCAGACTGAGGATGCCAATGCCTCCCAGAAGCGCAAGGCCTAGCCAGAGATTCACAACCAATCTGGGTGGTTGACCATTCACCCAGCTGGAGGCCGTTGTCAGCTGAAGTTGAGAGTGCACTCTGGCGGGGGCACGGAGCTGAAGCGAGTCGCGCCAGTCTTCGGCGTAACGGGGGAAGCTCTGGTACAGGGGGCGCTCCCCGCATGACTGGCCGGGGAGCAACCGGGAGCGCTGCTGAGGCACCCGGTCGTTACCGAAGACGCGGATGTATTCCTCGCTGTTGAGAATGGCATCGATGAAGGCTTGATATCCCTGTTCGCCGATCACGATTGCCCAACTGCGTCGTTCCATGTCGCCGTGGACGGGACGCCCAAGGGCTCGTCCGAAGACCTGGTCAACCATGCGGTAGTTGGAGCTGCATTGGAAATATCCCTCGACAAAGCGCTTTGAAAGGAGCAGCCCGCGGATGAAGTCCCGAACGGTGATGCTGCCGCTCCGGAGTTGAGATTCAAGGAAGCGATCACGATCGCAGCTCATGGCATGGAAGAAGATCTGCTGGTAGGCCCGCTCAATCAGCCCGTCAATTCCATTGACCGTTGCCTCACCTCCTGCTGCAGCAGAACCGGAGTAGGGGAGATCGTTCTCATGCTGATTCCCCGCCAGGTTGGAGACCCTGGAGTTCTGGGCTTCGAGTGGATAGTCAAGAACTGGGATGGCCATCAAGTTCCCTTTAGGTATAAATGCTGCCAATCATTTTTCTTGGTTGCCTGCTGTTTGGGCCTTTGCCTTAGCAGCTCTTAACGAGATCAGAATTTGCTGAGCTGCTGCTGTAGTTCGGCAAGAGCGCTGTCTAGCAGTATGACGTCATGCTGCTTTGCCATCTCCGCGTAAGAGTCGGTTGCCAGGGAGCGGAGGGTTTTGAGGGCGAAGAGCAGCCCCGGAATGGGGACGCCCAGCACCTCGTAAAGGCGCCTGAGACCCTGCATCCCTTCTGGGTCTGTCAGGTCTGAGTTTCCAGCTGCAACTGCATAGAAGCTGATTCTCAGAAAGTGATAACAATCTCGCCAGCAGGCTTCGGCGCGGGATTCGGGGTAGAGGGCTCCTCCAGGGCGCACCAGCTCTGGCTGGTCGATCAGGAGTTTTTGGCGGGCTTCATTGACGAGTGAATCGGCCTGCCCTTGCAGGCTGAGCAGCCCATTGGGCTCCACCCCCGAAACACTGCAAAGAGCACGAACCTCATCGGCATCAAGCAGGCGCCGCTCTGTATCAGCGGCAACAAGGATGCTGCGGACTGTTTGAGGCAGATCTGATCGGGATGGCAGGCCAAACACCTTGGCCTCGCGAACCAGCTTGCCGATCAGTTCTGCATCACTCTCTTGGCTCATCTGCTCCCTTTTGCTTGCGTCAATCAGTTGAAGTGCTGCCGCTCATCAGCACGGTTGTCTGTGCTGATGTCAGCACAGGTGCGGCTGTGAGACAGCCATGACGATCGAGATAGAAGGCCCAGGGCGTCTGGGCTCCAAGACCTGGGCATTTCTCTGCTGCAAGAGCCGCCACATCTTTGTTGATCCCCATCGAGTGCAGCAGCTCCAGGACCTGATCCAGGTCCTGGAGCTGAGTGGATCGAATCGCAGATCCAACCACCCAGGTCAGGCAGGTTTCGCTCAGTTGCCCCTCGCTGTTCTCGCAGGCAAGCAGAAGGTTGCAGGGAGGCTCTATCCCCTCAAGGGTTTCTCTCCAGAGCCTCAGGTTGTCAGGTTTCAGGTCGATTCTGAACAGACCTGAGTGAACTTCAGACGGCCACTCGGCTATTCCAGGTCCGCTGAGCAGGAGTGCATTCATCCTGTCTTCCGAGGAAAGGCTCATGTGCAAGCAGTAGCACCCACAGTTTATGGCCGGATTGTTGTTGCAGTCCCCTGCAGCCAGTCTGTGGGGAGCTCATTCGACCAGTCCTCAAAACGATTGAACTGAAACGGCCCTGCGATGGATCCCCAGAGGTGCTCGTGGCTGACAGGATCGAAGCCTCGATCGATGGTCTGCATGCCGGCTTCGCTCAGACTGAACTCACTGAGAAGGTAGGAGTCCTGACCATCACGGTGAACGATGCAGCGACAACCTGGCTCCACAGTTCCTTTGAACATGCCCTCATCCTCATGAACCAGATAGGTGCAGCCCTCCAGAGGTGAGAGGTCCTCAGCCCTGATGCGGCTGCGAACCTCTGGGTCATCCACGGCTCCAAGGAAGCGTTGATTGTCGTGGATGGAAAAGTTGGAAACAATCAGACCCCTGTCAGGACATTGCCAAGGCCTGATGACGCGCATTCGGTAGGGCTGCCCCGGAGCAATCGCATAGGACTGCTCCAGCAGAAGTGAGCCTGGCTCAAGTTGAATGATTGGTCTGTATCTGATCAGGATGTGTGCGTAAAGAGGGGGATTTTCAAAAGCTTGTTGCTCATTGCTGTACCCACCGCAAAGGAGGTTTAGAAGTCGTTGCAGGGGTGGGCTCATTGTTGAAGCATTGTCGAGAGTTTGTTCAGGAATCCAGCACTGCCATAAACAGTGTTTCCATTGTTTTGAGTGTGCCTGGGCGTAAACGCGGAATGCTGAGCCCGTTAACCACCAAAATCGCCAGGATCATGAGGACTGATTTCATTGCGAAGACTAGGGAGTCGGTCAGCCAGGGGGCTGCTCAGCGATCAGCAGACTGCCGCTATCAAGCAACCGCCCCCACCAACCACCTTGCCAAAAGATCTGCATAGGGCCTGGGCAAGCCCTCAGACACCAACAAAGGTTCCAGTCATATCAGCAAGCCTGAGATCGAGCAGCAGCCTCACGGCAAGCAGAGCTCAGAACGTCTTCCTCCTGCTTAGAACGCAGGCAGTATTCAGGCGTGTTGTCTTTGTCAGCGGCGTTGCAAAAATCTCTGTTGCATCGCTTTCTAGACTTGGGCCTAGAAGGGGAATTAAATAGATAAAGGCATGAGAAATTATCTAATATTTTAGCCTGCTTGCTTGATCTTGTTGAAAGTTAAGGAGCAAGGAGGATCAGCTATTTTGATTGCTATTTATTGATTTATCGGCTCTTTTTTTCTGATAAGGCCAGCGATGATTGCAAGTGCAAACATGCCTAGTAAAGCGGCCCCAAACATCAGACCAGCCTCCTGGCTTACCCCGGCGCCCACGGCAACGATGATGGAATCACTAATTAAGAGGCTAATGATTAAGGCTGGAGTGAACAGACGCCAGCGTGTGCCTCCTATTCCTAGTGCGTAGCTAAGGAAATCAAAAAGTCCAGTCATGAGAAGGCCAGTCATCAGGAAGAAATTTCCCTCCAATTGATTTTGGCTGAAACCTTCAATCCTTTTCATTGCTTTTACTCCAACTAGCCGACGGACGGGTTCGCGGCCAAATCTTCTGCCTATAAAAAAAGCTATTTGGCAAAAGATAAGATCAGATAAAAAGATTGTTAGATACCCTGTCTTGAACCCCAGTAGAGAGCCGGCTAAAAGTGAATATACAGAGCTAGGTAAAGCAGGGAAAATTACGCTGATGCCTCTAAGTGTCATGATTCCCAAAGGCGCCCAGATGCCCATTTTTCCCACAGCACCGCGCAGCGGCTCAATGCCATAAGTTTGTAAAAGGTATACCAGTAGAATAATTAATCCAATGATGAAAGCAATTGATAGGAACTTGCGCAACTTTCTCATCTTCAAATTCCTAGATCAATTTTCATGCTGTGCCTCAGACGTTAATCGAATAATGTACGATAAGAATGTAATGTCAAAAACTTGTGGAGCTATCTTCACGAGAATGTGTATGAGTGAGTGACGCCCAGCCATGAGGGTTTGAGATGCTCTCATTCCTGTTTAAAAGCCAGGATCCCTCTTAAAGGAATTGTAGGGGAAGCGAGTTCTGAGAGCATGGCCGCGAAAATTACCGCCAGGTACCAATCCTCTCTGAAACAGACTCACTCTGGCGCCTTCGAGCGTGGCGAGGCCCTGGTTGGAGGACTGTGGTGCTGGGTGCTGCTGATGAAGCGCAGCCATTGAAGCAATGGTCATGGTTCAATCCAGCCTGCATGTGGCTGGACAGCGGCGTGAACGCCGATACCATCGGTTCGTTACCCTCAGGGAGGCTTGTTCCCGATGGCAGTCAATAATCATCGACCAGCCTTTGAGCAACGGATCAGTCAGCAGCTTCAAGGACTCAGTGATATTGCCGAAACACTCACCCTCAGGGTGCTGCAACTCGAGGAAAAGCTGGAGTCCCTCGAAGCTGGAATCATCTCGATCGAGCCGGTCGACTATGAGTCCACGAATTCACTCCTGACTGATAGCCATCATCGACTTCAGCAGTTGCAGGATCTGCTTGACTCGCCACGTAATGAGGCCCCGACTCTCAGAGTTGTGGAGGAAGCTCCAGCCCTGGTTGAGTCAGAGGCCCACGAGCAGGAGACTGAACTCAATGAAGAGACCATTGAGGCTGAAGCTGATATCGATGTAGCTGAAACAGAGTATGTCGATGATCCGCAGATGGATCTTCTCTCTGCCTGAAAGAACTCAGTGAATCAGTGCCTCATTGAATATTCAACATTCTCAGGCGGAATTGAACAACTTGCTTAGCCAGGTCAGGGTTATTGAGTAGGAATGGATGCTCGGCTATTTTGCTCAGCACATGATCTATTCTTGTATCGGTTTCAGTATCCAGTTCAGCGAGTTCTGCATGGCTTTCATGCCATGCCGTGTCAAATGCCGATGAGAAACTATCGGCATTGTTAAAAACACGGTCATTGTCTTGCCCTGGGCTAAGGAAGTTCATTCTCTTTAGGTATAGAAAAGATGTGATGGTCTTGATCTGAACTGAGAATATAATTCATGCATCCCGTTGAACCGCCTTGACTTGGTCAAAACGATTCTGCAGATGCGTACTTGGTGGGTGTTCAGCAACAAAGACATGCTGGCCTCAATCTATGCTGTTGTTGAGGTTAGAGCTTAGAAAGCCTCTGGTTTTACTCCTATACAAGATTAACTCTAGGATAATCCCACTGAAACATCTTCTCCTACTCCTATTGTAATGGGTGGTTGATATGTGAGATCTCTTCATCTCTTTTTGCTCTTTAGGGTTGGGTTGTGAGGTGAATGCCGCCGCCAACCACCCTTTGCATGACAACTGAAGCTCTATGATGAGTCTTGGTCATGCACACAAGCAGATGCAGATGGCTATCGCAAGAGCTTTTTATTGAGCGTCCGAATTAATTGAGGATTTCATGAGCTGAAGAAATCTTCTGTATTGGTAAATAAAATTCTTGCATTCTCTCTGTGGAAGTTTACTCTCACTTTCGTGATCATTGTGATGGAAAGCAGATAACCTCTTATCGTAAAGGCCTTGCCGCGCTCTTTGTCAGGCTTGGATAGGAAGGCCATGGGGCTTTTGGACATTTTTCGGACATTATTTAAAAACACTTATGATTTGAATCCCACCGTGTAAGCCATTGCTTGTAGCTTATGGTTAACTAATTCTCAGGCAAGCCTACTCGGGTTCAAACTTTAAAGATGCAGGCCACGAAGTTGGATTGGTCTTTCCTCTTTACCAACGCCTAGGCAGAGATGATGACTGAACCTCTTGCTTAGATTAACAGCCCAAAGACAGAGGCTGTCATTGACTCTGCTAAAGCTGCAATTGATGCAATTCATTCGATTGATGATTCAGGAATCCGTTTTCATGCCGCTAGCTGGCGTGGAAAACATCGCATTCATGGGGCCTTCCATTGCCAATGCAAAATTCGCCGTGTAGGGACTTTGGGGCTTGCCAGAATTGCCTTGCAAGAAAAGAATCCGCAAAATCAGGATCTAATCCTGATCAGACTGTTATGGACACTTAATTGCCCTGAAGAATCGGCCCTGCGTCATGATGTGGTCTTATCGCTTTAAGGGATAGCTGGCAATCACGTTATGAAAGCCTTGCGGAAAGCTAATGAAACTACAATGGTTTTTTGCGATTCAATTGCGAATTTAAAAAGCGCTGAAAAGCTTAAAAGGGAAATATCTTAGGTGAACAGAATGATGCCTTTAAGCTAGGGATTGAGGCGGATTGGTTAGCAGTATTTTTCTCCTTCGCGAAAATTGTGACTTTCTTGCTTGTCTTGTGTTGAGCATGTTGATTGCGAGTATTCGCCGAGAGATGAGAAACCTTCTGGAACTAATCGTGGGCAAAGTTCATTGATGTGTTCCCGCTGCGGGCAGTGGTAAACGCCATGCCACCTGTTGATGAATCTACCTTTGATTTCATCGGAGAAATCAAATCCATGATCAGCAGCTATTCGGATGATTTCCTCTGGTCCTGCTTCTCGTAACTTTTCCTGCATTGAAGCATTGTTTTTGGCTTCAACAATGAATGCCTCAAGTGCTTTTTTGGTCATGCTTGGAATCTTTAGGCCTAAAAATAAATTTAGGCACATGTCGCGTGTTGAGGAGTTTAATGCACAAAAATTTTATAAATACCTTTTGGCGTCTATTGTCATTTGCATGAAAATCCTCCTCTTCTCATGAAGAGAGGATGTTTAGGTGCACCCTCTGACAAGGTATGACCACTTGAGCTTGTCAATGCCAGGACCCAGATTTGAACTGGGGACACGGCGATTTTCAGTCGCCTGCTCTACCAACTGAGCTATCCCGGCACGTCGCTTCTGCGACAGGGGAATCTTAGATCACGGGGTGGTGCAGGAGCTGTATGAGATCGATCGCGGGTCCTCTCAGATACCCCAGTTCAGGTTGTGGTGCTGCGGCTCCCCTGGGATCAGCCTCGCCAACTCAGGTCTCTCTTTGAGAGCCAGTCTTGCTTGCGTTGACGTTGGCCTTTGTTGGCGTTCGTGCCAGGCAGATCATTCCAGCTACAGGGATGGCGAGTTTGCGCAGTGCTGTTCTTGCCGCAAGTGCTGTAGCACCTGTGGTGAGAATGTCATCGACGATCCAGGCCTGATGTTGGCGCCAGTCAATTCTGATGGCTTGATTGTCTGGGCAGGCCTCAAAGGAATTGTGTTGGTTGCTTTGTCGAAGCGGCTGGCTCAGGCTGTGCTGGCCAAGGGTGGGCCTGGTGCGCCTTAAGAGGTTGAAGCAGGGCAATCCCATGGCGCTGCCCATGATCAGCGGTGTGGAATTTGCTCTGGCTTTGCTTTTCCAGCTGGGGATGGGGATTAGCAAGGCTTGCTTGGTAACCAGTGACTTCAGTTGTCGTGACAGTGCCCTAATGGCTCTCTGGTCATCTCGTTTGCGCAGGCTCAGCAGCAGGCGTCTGAAGTCTCCAGCGTAAAAACCAAGCCCTCTCCATGGCAGGGGGCTCAGTCCCTGCAGGCCGTTCTCGGCAAGGCTGAATCGCTGCTGACAGGCCTTGCAGGCGATCGAAGTTTGCGCATGGCTGCTCACTGATGCTGAGCAGACGGGACATTGCGGCAGCAGCAGCAGCTCGCGTCCGGCTTGGATCAGGGAACCAATCAGGGAACCAACCAAGGGGGTCTCCGCGTGCTCAATTGAGTGTTCCCCTTGATGGGCTGCAGGTTCCCGTCTGCAGGTTTCAGGCGGTGTCTTTTGGCATGGCTTTCAACATGGTGACCAGGGTTCGGTGCGCATCTTCACTGTCGGTGAGCCTGTGATCAAAGCCGATCTCAACCATTTTCCCATCAACCTCCAGCTCCATGACATCAGGCTTCACAGCAACCATGCGGGCCTTCTGGGGGGCAATCACGCCGCCATAGTGACGGGCATAGGAGATAACAGCCTCGGCATGGTCGTCATTCATGTGCCGGCAGATGCGGTCACTGACCTCAGTGGTGAGGGGATCTGTGGCCATAGCAGAAAGGGGTCCTTCAGGTGGTGTCTTTCATCGACAGCCTTGTCCCTGATCATCAACCCGTCAAGCGAAACGTTGCCATATCAATAGTCCAAGGCGGATGGCGCTGAAGCTCACGTAGCCGGCCAGGACAAGAAAAAGGCCGATGGCCAGTCCGTCACGCAGTTTGCTGGGCAATGGCTCAGGGCAGATGGTTTGATTCTTTCGCGTCATGGCCCAGAGCGTTGGCAGTTGCCACGGCCCGTAGGGCAAGACGGGCGACGCCTGCCGCCGGCGGAGTCGTGCGGGAAACGATGGGCAGCCCAATAAGTCTTTCCCGGATCCTGCGCCACTGGGGATTCCGAGCCCCTCCTCCCAGGGTGATCAGCCTCTCTGCAGGTGGGGCTCCCAGTTCCATCAGGCGCTGCCAGCCTTCGGCTTCAATGCGTGCAAGTCCTTCCAGAAGGCCATGGAGATAGAGGGCATCGCTGACAGGACGCGGTTCCAGCACCGGTTGCAGGCTCGGATCGTCGATCGGGAAACGTTCGCCAATCGCCGGCAGAGGGCGTAACTTCAAGCCACTGCTCTGTTCGGGGTTGATCTGACGGCTCAGTTCCTGCAATTCACCATCACTGAAAAGCTGGCGAAGAACAGCACAGCCAGCATTGGACGCTCCACCGCTGAGCCAGCCACCACCCACACGGTGATTAGTGATTCCAGCTCCCTGCAGTGGTGCTTCGACAAAGCGCTTAAGCACAAGGGTGCTGCCAAGAACGGTGATGCCATCTTTCGGGCCTGCATCAGCAGCCAGCACGGCAGCGTTGGCATCTGTGGTTCCGGCAACCACACGCAGGTCTTGTGGTAGGCCAAGGGCTGCTGCCTGAGTTTGATCAACGCTGCCAAGGATCCTGCCGCTCGCAACGATCTGCGGAAGTGCTCCTCGCCAGGGCAGGGAGCTAAAGGAATCGGGCCAATTGCCGTCGTTCAGATTCCAGCCCAGCCGAAGGTTGTTGCCTTCCTCTGCATCGCTCCAGTCATTCAAAAGCCACCCACTGATCCAGTCAGCCTGATGGCGGAGCAGTAACTCATAGCCAAGTTGCTCCGTGAGTCGTAGGGCTCTGGCCAGGCTGCTGCTCACGCTGGCGGCGGCACTTCCACAGGCAACAAGCTCTGTGAGCCGCTCTTTTTGTTCAGGGCAGGCCAGGTTGTATGGCAGTGCTGCGGCGAGAGGTTCTCCCCTTTGATTACAGGCGAGCAGGGTTCCGGAGGTGCCATCCACGGCGATTGCCTTGAGCTGGCAGCGAATCTCTGCAGGCAATGCCCTGATCAGAGAACTGCAGCACGATCGCCAGTCTTCGGGGCAACCAAGTCCATGGGGATAAGTTGCTGAAGCCGTGTGAATGAGCTGCTGCTTCTGATTGATCACAGCCACTCGAACACCGCTCGTGCCCAGGTCAATGCCGAGCACCAGGCACGCAGCGGTGGTCATGGCGTTCAGACGTTTGCGCCTTGCTGAGCACCCTGGGCCTGGAGCAAGGCGGAGGCCTTGTCCGTCACGTCCTCCCAGGGGAGGTTGAGGTCAGGGCGACCGAAATGACCGTAGGCAGCGGTGTCCTGGTAGAAGCGGCCGCCCCGTTGCTGGGGAAGTTGGCGCAGCTTGAACTGCTCGATGATCGCTCCTGGGCGCAGATCAAAATGTTCCTTGACCAGCTCAGTCAGTTCGGCATTGGAGACCTTCCCTGTGCCGAAAGCTTCAACCAGAATCGAAACGGGTTTTGCCACTCCGATGGCATAGCTCAGCTGAACCTCTGCCCGTTTGGCGAGCCCTGCAGCCACGATTGCCTTGGCCACGAAGCGTGCGGCATAGGCGGCTGAGCGATCCACTTTGGTGGGATCTTTGCCCGAGAAGGCTCCACCACCATGACGTGCATAGCCGCCATAGGTGTCGACAATGATTTTTCTGCCGGTGAGGCCGGCATCACCCTGGGGGCCACCAACCACGAATTTTCCTGTTGGATTAACGAGAAAACGGCTTTTCTCCCTGTTGGGCTTCAGTGGCAGATCAGCGGTGGCCGGTTCCACCACATGGGTCCATAGGTCATTGGTGATTTGCTTCCTGACTCCCTCTTCATCGGTTAGCCCCATCACTTCTTCGGTGTGTTGGGTGGAGATCAGAATCGTGTCGATGGCCACAGGTCTGTCATCTTCGTAGACAACACTCACCTGGGTTTTCCCATCAGGAAGGAGATAGCCAAGGGTGCCTTGATGGCGGACCTCTGCGAGGCGCCGCGCTAAACGGTGGGCAAGGCTGATGGGCAGTGGCATCAGTTCCGGCGTCTCATCGCAGGCATAGCCGAACATGATTCCCTGATCACCGGCCCCAACCTTGTCAAGGGGATCCCCAGCGTGATCATCAGCCTCATTCACACCCTGGGCGATGTCAGGAGATTGCTGGTCAAGGGCCACCAGAACGGCACAGCTTGTGGCATCAAAACCGCCTGCTCTGGCTCCGCTGTAACCGATCTCCCTGATCACATCTCTGACCAGATGAATGAAATCAACCTGAGAATTCGAGGTCACCTCCCCCGTGATCATGCACAGACCTGTATTCACGACGGTTTCGCAGGCCACTCTGCTGCTTGGATCCTGAGCGAGCAGAGCATCAAGCACCGCATCGCTCACCTGATCACAGATCTTGTCGGGATGGCCTTCGGTCACCGATTCCGAGGTGAAGACGTAACTACTCATGTGAAATTCAATTTTGATGGACTTTAGGCTCAGGGACGACCGTCAGTTCATCCCAGTGGTGGATGAGGTGTTCGTGGGCAGTGAGCTCTGTGGGCCGATGCCAGCCTGCGGTGAAGCCTAGGGAGATCCCAATCCCCGCATCTCTTGCCATCTGCAGGTCCGAATCCGCATCCCCGATCAGGGCGCACTGATTCGGCCTCAGACCTAGCTTCAGACAGAGGGCCTTCACCGCTTCTGGGTCTGGCTTGGCAGGCTGATCATCGGCACTCCAGAGTTGGCTGAAGGCGTTGGTGAGCTTGTTGTCGCTGATGAATCGTTGAATGCCAGAGAGGCTGTCATTGCTGATCACAGCACAGGACACCTCTGTTTGCCGCAACGACGTGAGCAGTTGCCGAGCTCCTGTCAGAAGGGTCCCGGGTTGTGGAGAGGCTGGCTTGTCCTGATTCTCAAGCTCGTCTGCTGTCGCAAAAACATCATTGGCGAGAGCCAGTGCCTGGGGCCACGGTTCCCCAAGCAGACAGAAGACAGTGGCTGTGGAGATCAGATTGTGATGCCTTGCGGCTACAGCGATGATCCCCCCTGGGTGAACCCCCTCGGCTGAAAGTCCATAGGCCTCTGCGAGCATTCCCCGCAGCTTGGCTATGCGCTCGGCGTTGGCCTGCTTGCCCTGGAAACAGCAAACGGCCTGATCAAGACGGGCTTCGGCAAGCTTGATCAGGCCTGGTTCACTATGGGAAAGGGTGCCGTCCTTATCGAAAAGCACCCCGCTGACCGTGCCGACAGGGAGGCCTCTCAGCAACAGTTTTGCCATGAGCCCTTTCGCTTCAGGCCATCATCACGCCGATGGGGTCTTCTCCCTCTTCGGCCTGTTCAAGCAACATCTGCTTATAACGGGCAGCCATCTCCTCAGCCTTGTCGAAGACCTTCTGGGGATCCGTGAGCATGTCACCGGGTTCTGGCTCAAGAGCCTTTGTGGAGAGTGAGATGCGTCCACGTTCCGCATCGAGATCAATGATCATCACCTTCATCTGATCATTCACGTTGAGCACCGTATGTGGTGTCTCGATATGTTCGTGGCTGATCTCTGAGATGTGCAGCAGGCCACTCACTCCGCCGATATCGATGAAAGCTCCGT
>DASCPR010000259.1:0-6182 GCA_036012625.1 Prochlorococcaceae cyanobacterium Fu_MAG_50 | reverse complement strand
CGCAACAGAATTGCGCTGCAGGCTGAGCTGCTGGGGGCCCATGCCCTCGGGATTCGCAATGTGCTCTGTCTCACGGGTGATCCGGTTCGGGCCGGTGATCAACCAGAGGCGAAACCCGTGACCGAATACGAATCCGTGAGATTGCTGCAGCAGGTGGCTGCCCTCAACCGTGGTGAAGACCCTGCCAAGGAGTGCCTTGCTGATGGCGGAACAGCGCTCTTCCCTGGCGCCGCCGCAGACCCCCATTGCCGCAGTTGGACAGGTTTGCGCAGCCGCCTGGAGCGCAAGCAGAAGGCAGGTGCACGTTTCCTGCAGACCCAGATGGTGATGGATGCTGCGGTGCTGGAGCGCTTCTGCAGGGAGCTTGCCGGCCCCCTTGAGCTTCCAGTCCTGGCTGGGGTGTTTCTGCTCAAGTCAGCCCGTAATGCCCTGTTCATCAACAGGGTTGTGCCAGGAGCCTGCATCCCTGATTCGATCATTGAGCGTCTGGATCAGGCTGCTGACCCTGCCAGGGAGGGGGTTGCCATTGCTGCTGAGCAGGTGAGCAGCTATCTGGGGATTGCTCAGGGTGTGCATCTGATGGCCGTCAAGGCCGAGCAGAGAATTCCTGAAATCCTTGAGCGAGCAGGGGTCAGCTTGCAGCAGCCGTGAGGTCTGTGCCCAGCAATTCGGCCATCGCTTTTTGCTGGGGGGAGGGCTCAACCAGATCCTGCCGCCTGGCGTCAGTGATCAACCAGTCAAGGGCAGCTTCCTGGAGATCAAAGTGATCTCCATTCTTATCAACGCAATAGCGGCCAAACACCAATTTGTCGACGAGTTGCACGCCTGGTCCGATGCGGGAATAGTCAAAAATGATTGAATTGTCAATTGTGGCGCCTTCACAGATGTAACAACTTGGGCCTATCATCGAGGGGCCAATCAGAGTCGCTCCGTCTTCGATCTTTGTCATCCCGCCAACATAAATTGGCCCCTGAACATTGATCTTTTCCCAGTCGGCAGCAACATTCAATCCAGCGTAAACACCAGGGCGGACTTCTTTGCCTGGGATCTCCACCTGGCGAACTTCTCCCATCAATACACTGCGAATCGCCTGCCAATAGTCAGGCACTTTGCCAATGTCAACCCACTCAAAATCCATTGGCAGGGCAAAGAAAGGAACGTCTAGTTCAACAAGCTTTGGGAAAAGATCTGAGCCAATGTCAAATGGTTTGTCGGATGGAATGTATTCAAATATTTCCGGTTCAAAGAGATAGATGCCAGTGTTGATGGTATCGCTTAGTGCTGTATCGACAGATGGTTTTTCCTGAAAGGCTCTGACCCGGTCTTGCTCGTCTGTGACGACAACTCCATAGCTGCTGACCTGATTCTTTGGTACTCGCTTTGTGATCATGCTGGCCACTGAGCCTTTCTCTCGGTGGCGGCGTACAGCTTCACTGAGATCCAGGTCGATCAGACCGTCACCACAGAGCACAACAAACGTATCGTCAAAAAAACACTGAAAGTCCTGAATCTTCTTCAGTCCTCCAGCTGAGCCAAGGGCAGCTCCAATCAGTTCTCCATCTTCAATTCGGCCTTCAAAGCTGTAGGCAATCTCAACACCAAAGCGTTGACCATCACGAAAGTAATTCTCTATCTCTTCAGCAAGGTGAGAAACATTCACCATCACTTCTTTGAAGCCATGCTCTTTGAGCAGTTCAAGCAGAAACTCCATCACGGGTTTCTGCAGGATCGGGATCATCGGCTTTGGGATCACATGGGTGATCGGTTGAACCCGGGTCCCTCGGCCGGCCGCAAGGATCATCGCCTTCATTGGCGTTGTTGTCCTCTCAACGGAGTGTCCAAGATAATCCCATGCTCAGGCTGCCTTCGCACTCACGGCCGGCAGTTCAGCTGGCACTTCGAGGTTGCTGAGTGGAAGCTGGGTCACGCTTCCAGGCTCCAGCAGGCGTTTGAGTTGCAGCGGTGCATAAAGACAGCCCTCCTGCTGCAGCTCGACCTTTCCCTGGGACGACAGAAACAGCAGAGCCCAGAAGACGCCAACACGATCCGTGTCCAGATCTGCAGGAGCTGCTTCCGACCAATGCAGCACCAGGCTTTCAAAATCAGTCCAATGGCAGGCCTGTTCCCATCTGCTCAGAAAAACGCCAAGGGCAGCAGTTGTCTCAGGCAGTTTTTCCCGATGGGCAAGGGCCGCGACCTGGGCAATGGCCTCTCGGGTGCTGTATTTCTTCTGTCTCTGACGTCGGCGTAGTTGAAGTTCGTCTGATTCAAGCTGTTCTGCAATCGTTTCCAGCTGTTCGATCAGTTCTCCCAGGCTGACGGGACGTCGCAGGGGCGGAGGTGCCACAGGTCTGCGCTTCAGGTGACGTTCCGGGCGGCGGGGAAGCTCAAAACTGGGATCCAGCCAACCTTGATCGGCGAACTCAGCATCAAATCCCTCTTCGAATTCGGGTTCAGCCGGGAAGGTCTGAGCTTCGAGAACTTCAGCTTTCAGTCCTACCAGCACAGACGCTGCCAGGAACGCTTCGCTGCTTTCAGCCAGATCCCGCTCATAGCTGCCGCCTCGTCTCTCAAGTGCCGCTGCAACCTGCCTGGGAACCTCGATTCTCTGCCTGAGTTGATCCAGAAAGCCATCAACAACTGCAATCACATCAACATCCCAGGGATCCAGTTCACCCCGTTCAGCCGCATCCTGGAGAAGACGGATCGCTAGACGGGCTCCTGCATCGGCTCCCCTGGTCAGGGTTTCAACCGCCAAGTCGACTGTCTCACTGAGGCCAAGCTATCGGTCCTCGCTGGCAGATGCCAGTGGGGATAGGCCGTGTTGTTCACTCGACAGGATCAATGCTGACTGTCTTGTCGTCATCATGGCCATCCTCATCATCATGATCTTCGCTCTCCTCCTCTTCACTGGCCTCGCTGGAGGAGATGCTTGCCGGCAGCAGGCCTAACTGGGTCTGAACCGTGGCGCGGTACCTGTTGAGATCCGTCTCAAGTTCCTGAATACGCACTTGCTGGGCCTCGCTTTCATTCTCGTTGTTGACGCTGTCGACCTGCTTCAACATGCCGCTCCAGGCTGCGAACAGCCAGGCGATGGCCGCCCCAAGGCCTGTAACCACCAGCAAAAGAGCGGCGAGGGGGAGGGTGTATTTCACCCCTGGGATCACCCTCACGGTGGTGGCTGTGGTGTTCTCCAGTGTGAAGAACACCATGGCCAGGCCAAAGCTGAAGATGAGCGTGAAATTGACCTGACGCATGACTGGTTAAGAGTGAAGATTGAAAATTACGGGCCCTTGCTTGGGCTGAGGCGGTCGGGGCTGGAACAGACGAAGTTCGTTACGCCAGTCTCAGCCATGGTGCAGTCTCAGGAATGGTTCAGCAGCTGAGCTGGCGGAAGTTTTGGACTGATCAGCATCGCTGGCATCTGAATGCTGTTGCGAATCAGCGGTGCTGTGGGTTGTGTCAGACGTTCCATCGCCACAACATCTCGATGTACCAGAGCCTCGATGGAGGCGCTGTAGCTGTCTGTCATCAACCTTGGGTAAAGACCGATTCCAACGATGGGCACCAGCAGACAGCCGATGATGTAGATCTCCCGGGGCTCTGCATCAACCAGGTTGGTGTGGGAGGTCAGCTGGGCATTCTCCTTGCCGAAGAAGATCTCTCGCAGCATCGAGAGCAGATAGATCGGCGTGAGGATCACGCCGACCGCCGCCAGCCCGTCAATGACGATCCGGAAGGTGAGGGTGTAGGCCTCATCGGTGGCAAAACCTGCAAAGACCATCAGCTCGGAGACGAAACCACTCATCCCAGGCAGGGCGAGGGAGGCCAGTGAGCAGACGGTCCAGAGGGCAAACATGATCTTCATCTTCTGGCCAACCCCACCCATCTCATCCAGCTGCAGGGTGTGGGTGCGGTCATAGGTCGCACCCACCAGGAAGAAAAGACTGGCTCCGATCAGGCCATGGCTGATCATCTGCAGCATGGCGCCACTGGTGCCGAGCTCACTGAAACTGCCGATGCCGATCAGCACGAATCCCATGTGACTGATGGAGCTGTAGGCAATTTTTCGTTTGAGGTTTCGCTGGGCAAAGGAGGTGAGCGCGGCGTAGATGATGTTCACCACGCCAAGAACAACAAGCAGGGGGGCGAACTGGGCGTGGGCCTCCGGTAGAAGTTCGGCGTTGAATCGCATCAGGGCATAGCCGCCCATCTTCAGCAGGATCCCCGCCAGCAGCATGTGCACGGGGGCCGTTGCTTCGCCATGGGCATCAGGGAGCCAGGTATGCAGGGGCACGATCGGCAGCTTCACGCCGAAGGCAATCAGTAATCCTGCGTAGCTGAGCAGTTGAAATCCTGTACCGAAGCCTTTCTGGGCCAGCACCGAGTATTCAAATGAGGGTGTGCCACCACCGAAGAAGCCCATCGCCAGGGCGACAAGCAGGATGAACAGTGAGCTGCCAGCTGTATAGATGATGAATTTTGTGGCGGCATATTGGCGCTTCTTGCCTCCCCAGATGGCCAGCAGCAGGTAGACGGGCAGAAGTTCAAGCTCCCAG
Source organism: Prochlorococcaceae cyanobacterium Fu_MAG_50 (assembly GCA_036012625.1). Lineage (GTDB taxonomy): Bacteria > Cyanobacteriota > Cyanobacteriia > PCC-6307 > Cyanobiaceae > DASCPR01. Next base: position 1,623 of record DASCPR010000259.1, on the reverse strand, counting down.
GCCAGAAAGAACAGGAGCATGTCCTGCACGGCGAAGACCGCGATCTGGCCCCCATCCATGGCCAGAATCAGGAAGAAGAAGAGTCTGGGTTTGAAGGTCACCGGCCAGGCTGCCAGCACTGCCAAGGCGGTGATGAAACTTGTCAGCAGGATCAACGGCATCGACAGGCCGTCAGCACCCACAGCCCAGGTGAGTCCCAGGGCCGGCAACCAGCTGACCCGTTCTGCGAGCTGCAATCCGCTCACCCCTGGGTCATACCCCTGCAGGTAGGCGGCAACAGTGATCAGAAAGGTTGTGAGCCCGATCCCCAGGGCATACCAGCGGATCTGTTTGCCATCCCCCGCATCTGGGATGAATGGCACCAGAAGTGCCCCAACAATCGGGAAGAGGATGGAAAGGCTCAGCCATGGAAATGTGGCGTTCACCTGTTCGGAAACCTGCAGCGCCCCGGGGTCAAAGGGTGCGCTAACGGCAAACTCCAGCACTGACAACAGATCTCACCACTTATGAGAGTGTAGAAATCCTGGCCAATCGTGCATCGCCTCGATAGGCGTTGACACACAAATCAGCTGGGTCAGCTGATCGTGCTTCCGAAGCTCCCGAACAGAACCACAAGGGCAATGACCCCGCCAAACACGATCAGGGCATAGAACTGGGCGCGTCCGGTTTCGAAATACTTCAGGCCTTCACCACTTCCCAGGGTCAGCAGTCCAGTCAGATTGACAACCCCATCCACGACTTTGGCGTCCACTTCAAGCACTTCCCGGGCCAGTTTGCGGCTGCCGCGCACGAAAAGCTTTTCGTTGATCTCATCCAAATACCACTTGTTGATGAGGAAGGCATTGATCACAGGGAAGCGCGCGGCAACCAGTTGACCCAGATCAATCCTGTGCAGTGCATAGGCGAGCACGGCAATGCTGATTCCAGTCAGTGAGATCGCCACAGAGGCACCTGCCAGGGGCAGGAACTCCCCCCAGCTGAAGTGTTCTGCCATCTCGAGGGCTTCTTCCGGGTCAAGCAAGCCTGCGAAGAGGCTGTGCCAAGGGGTCCCGAGCAGTCCGATCAGGACTGATGGCACCGCCAGAACCGCCAGGGGCAGGGTCATGGACCAGGTTGATTCATGCACTGAGCCTGCATGGTGTTCGTGCTCCTCATCAGGTGCTTTGCCTGCCGCGTTGAGGAGCTGATGCTGCAGTTCCGCGTCGTGGCCTCGGAACTCTCCTTCAAAGGTGAGGAAGTAGAGGCGGAACATGTAGAAGGCCGTCATCCCAGCTGTCAGGAAGCCAACCACCCAAAGCAGGGGGAAGGTGCCAAAAGCCTGTCCGAGAATTTCATCCTTGCTCCAGAAGCCTGCCAGAGGAGGGATGCCGCTGATCGCAATGCAGCCGATCAGGAACGTGATCGAGGTGATCGGCATCTTCTTGCGCAGGCCTCCCATTAGGCGCATGTCCTGGGCCAGAACAGGTTCGTGACCAACCACCTCTTCCATGGCATGGATCACAGACCCTGAGCCAAGGAAGAGCATGGCTTTGAAGCAGGCGTGGGTGACCAGGTGAAAGATGCCGGCAACAGGTGCTCCGCACCCCATGGCCAGCATCATGTAGCCCAGTTGAGACACGGTGC
>DASCPR010000258.1:0-1828 GCA_036012625.1 Prochlorococcaceae cyanobacterium Fu_MAG_50 | reverse complement strand
GAACCTTGCAAAAGGGCAGCGAACACAACGACCCGTTTCTGCCCAGTGAGGATGGGCGCCTGCGAACAGCCACCAACAACTCCGGCGGCATTCAGGGGGGCATCAGCAATGGCGAGCCGATTCTGATCCGGGTGGCCTTTAAACCCACCGCCACGATCCGCAAGCAACAGCAGACCATTGATAGCGATGGCAACAGCACAACCCTAGCCGCCAAGGGACGCCATGATCCCTGCGTTCTGCCAAGAGCTGTGCCGATGGTGGAGGCGATGGTGAGCCTGGTGCTTGCGGATCATCTGTTGAGACAACAGGGTCAGTGCAGCCTCTGGTGAAGTAGGCCAGATGATGTTGCAGTTTTGAGGCGATGGCAACTTCAGTTGCTCATTAAGGTGCTGCAGATTTGTCGCTGATGTGGAAATTGAACCGCAACAGTGATCGAAGGCTGCACTTCTCGACATTGCACAAAGAAGGCCTCTAGCCAAGTTGGCGTCTGGCTGATAACCAAACAGTTCAGCAACCTCAGGATGGCCTGGATGATCTCAACCAGGCATGCAGAGAAGGATCGATCTGCCCATCAACAACAAGCCCACGCCCGAGAGCCACGGCATCATGGCCAGCTGTCAGCCAGGCCGATAGATCGGCCACCTTCAAGCCACCTGCCGCAATCACAAATGGCGTCCCCCCCAAAGGTGCCGTCAGCTGATGCCAGTAATCGATGCCCAACGTTGAAGCGGGAAAGAGCTTGAGGATCCGGCAGCCGAATGCACTGGCCTGATGAACCTCCGTAGGCGAAAACACGCCTGGGATGAGCAGTTGATTCAGTTCAGCGGCCTGACGCTGCAGAACAGGGTTCCAGCAAGGGGCCATCCCATAAGCAAGCCTGAGTTCTGCAACTGCAGCCAAGGCTTCTGAGCTGGTCACCGATGCCGCCCCAAGGGACAAACCGGGGAAGCTTTGCCTCACCGCCTCCATCATCTCCAGCCAGCCGGGCTGAGCAGACCAGGCACACTCCAGATGCTGCACACCAGCATCAACCAAGCCCTCGATCAAGTGCAAGATCGGGCTGGGGCTCAGGGATGTTTCAAGGGCGTCCTGCTGAGGACGCAACACCACGATCAATGGCTGAAGCCTCAGGGAAGCCAGCAAGGCTTCCTCAGCTTCAAAGCATCGCGACTTGTCTATCGATGAGTCAGACGTACTCGGCAACCCGAACGTCGCGAAGGATCAACAGGTCCTGCAATTGCTGGGAATCAACAGTCTCCTTCTCCACAAGCATGTCGGCCAGTTCATCGAGGACGGCACGGTTATCGACAAGCACCTTGGTGGCGCGTTTATAGGCCATATCCACAAGGCCGGACACTTCATCATCGATGGTTGCCGCCGTGTCTTCTGAGAAGTCTCGCTCGGAGGCGATATCACGACCCAGGAACATCCCACCCTGGGATCGGCCAAGGGCAACAGGGCCAATTTTGTCGCTCATGCCAAAGCGGGTGATCATCTGTCTGGCCACCTGTGCGACCTGCTGCAAATCGTTTGAAGCCCCGGTTGTGACCTCATCCTGGCCATAGACAATTTCTTCGGCTACGCGGCCCCCGAGTGCAACGGCCATCTGGTTATGCAGATAAGAGCGGGAATACAGACCTGACTCCATCCTCTCCTCACTCGGGGTGAAGAAGGTAAGTCCACCCGCCTGGCCCCTGGGAATGATCGAAATCTTCTGGACTGGGTCATAGTCCGGCATCAAGGCACCAACAATGGCGTGACCAGCCTCGTGATAAGCCACAAGCCGCTTGCGCCTTTCACTGATCACACGGTCCTTCTTCTCCGGACC
>DASCPR010000257.1:0-3519 GCA_036012625.1 Prochlorococcaceae cyanobacterium Fu_MAG_50 | reverse complement strand
GGAAGCTTGACGCTGATCAACACAGGGCTATCTCTTGCGGGGGCAAGCCTTTGCAACGCATTCCACAACTCATCTTCAGTCGATACCCGCACAGCTTCCCGGAAACCCATTGACCGAGCAAAGCCCACATGATCGATTTGATGAACATCATTGAATGCTCCATCAAGCATTGGACGTTCCGTACCATAGCCAGCATTATCTAGCACAATAATCAGTGCAGGGATGTGATAACGAGCCAGGGTGGCAAGCTCAACAGCACTCATTAGAAATGAACCATCTCCTAGTAGAACAACTGGCCGATGGTCAGGCCGTGCACCCCAGGCCCCAACCGCCGCTGGAAGCGCAAATCCCAGGGATGCCCAATAACCACTGGTGAGGAAATCATTACTCTCTGGCAGATGTAAATCCGCGGAGGCAAAAAGTGCATCTCCAGGATCTGCAACAACAATATCCTTAGCCAACAAGCTGGCATCAACCGCCTGGATCAAGCGCATGACAGTGATCCCTTGCTCAGGATCTGGTATGAACTTGGCTTGACTGGTTGTTGGTAAGCAAGCGGCGGTTACAGATTTGCGATTTAAGTGATCAGCCTGTGTTTCTTCAATCCAGATCCTTAAGAGTAGCAATGGATCCAAGGATTCCTCCTGGCCACCCTGCCAACGCACTCCATGTTCAAGATCAACATTGATGCAGTGATCTTGATCAAAGGACATGGTGAAGATTCCTGTATCAAGGTCGCCAAGAGGCATGCCAAGAATCAACAGACCATCACTGCTTTCAACACGCTCACCGACGGTGCGACTGCTCATGGCCCCTTCATAAACACCAAGGTGTTGGGGATGAAGCTCTGGCAGAAGTGATTTGCCAGAAAGGCTTGTCACGACTGGCCAGCTCTCGCGTTCAAGGATTTGCAGAAGTGTTGACTGAAGCCCAAAACGTGCAACTTCAACACCCGCCAGCACCAATGGTCGCTTGCAGCTTCGCAGCCAGTTGAGTAGATCGAGGGCATAGGATTTCAATGCTTCAGGTACAACGTGCATCGGCCTTGGTTCTGGCTCTGTCTTTAGTGGCCAATGCAACTCACGGGTCACGCAATCCCTTGGCAATTCCAGATAACCTGGCCTTGATTCTCTGTTCATAGCCTCAAGCACCTTCAGCATCTCTCCCCCGGCCGTGCGAGCTGAATCCAGGCAGGCCGTTTCTGCACATACTTCATTGAAAAAACGTTGTTGAGTATCACTGGCTCGAATCTGATGGTGAAGCAGAGCATGCTCATCACTTTCTCTTACTCCTGGCGCGCCACTGATCACCAACAAGGGGGATCGTTCAACAAAAGCTCCGGCAACGGGGTTGAGCAGCTTGAGCGCACCAACTCCGTAGGTCACAACGGCTACTCCTAATCCATTCAGCCTGGCGTGGGAATCGGCTGCAAAACCAGCCCCCTCTTCACCAGCTGTGCAAATCATCTCGATCGGTGATTGCTCGAATCGATCGAACAGCGTCAGCACATAGTCCCCAGGAACGCCATAAACCCTGCGCACACCTCGCTCGTAGAGGGACTGAATCAGGGCATCAACGATCTGCATCGCAAGGAAAAGCTATTGAATCCATCTTGGCTAAACAGCTTGATGCTGTCAGCAAAAGAGCAGCTTTTACGTTGGAATTGCCACTTACTCAAAGCAGCTTTAACTACGCCCCAGATGGCACCTGTGCTGTTATGATTATAATTAAATAGATAAAAAAGTGATCGAGATAGGCCTTGCCTAATTGCTGGCCTGATCATCAGATCGAAGAGATATAGATCATTAAGTACGTTTTTGAGTGTCTGTTAACCCCTCTCTTTATCGGAATTGCTCCGGCACAGATCAGCAGGATCTTCTTCTCCGCCGCAGACATGGCAGCTCTTATGACAATCTTTTCCGGAGATTCTCATGGTAATGGCATGGACCCTCATGAATCATACTCACAAATTGATCATTCTTCCTTAACTTAACTGCCATCAGTCCATGCCCTTGCACATAGGTCTCAGTTGATGACCGATGCAGGCAGGGCTTGCAGGGATTAACTTGATGAAAGTAAGGCTTAGATTCAGCTTGTTGATCCATGTCACCTCTCCTTGCCTAGAGAGCAGCATCATTGAACTGAACATCAGGGATTGGCCAACCTGGACCTGTGAGCCCAGCACCTTCCCATGGACCTATGACGAACAGGAGACCTGCCTGTTGCTCGAAGGGCAGGTGACAGTCACCCCAGATGGTGGTAATCCCGTGCAATTCGCTGCTGGAGACCTAGTGGTCTTCCCTGCCGGAATGTCATGTGTTTGGCAGGTGCATCAGAGTGTCAGGAAGCACTACCGCTTTGGCTAATGCAATCAGCTTGTTCTGGGTTGAGCAACTGCCTGATTAGCAGGCATCGCCATTGGATCCCTCAGCCTGGCCTGGACTGAGTCACTACTCCTTCTCAGAACTCAGAGCAATGCGAACGTACACAGAGAAATGCAACCGATGGCGGCTCCGCTTTGCCTGAGTTGAGCCATCAACGTGATATTGGGGCCGAGAAGATCTCTCGTGGAATGCAAAGCCTCGCTGAATACTGTCGTCCGTTCAAAGGGGCTGCCAACCAGTGGCCGGCATTTCCATTGGCCACGGATGAACGGGATAGGTGGTGGCAGGATTGGTTTAGGGCATTCGATCCCAGCCGACGTTGGCATGAATTACGAACCGTGCTGCCGCAGTTGTGGATACGCCCTGAGCTTGGTGCCAGCCAGTCAAGGAGCTACCAAAGACTTGTTTTGCAAGGAGAAACCCCCAGCAATGTAGATATTGAGCAAGCACTGGCACTGAAGGATCCCAATGCTCCGAGCCTCTCCCTTGTGGATCATCCCTGTGGGCCCCTACCTGTTCTGAGCTTTGACAACCACAACGATTTCATTGCCGTGGTGCGATGTCTGGCCCATCGTTGTGAACCGGCATCATTGCTACCGACGGTGCATGCTCAGGCCGTTTCTGGACTCATCCACTGGGGATTGATCCGTGAGGTGAGCAGCAACAGTCGTGCTCAGTTGCTGATTCTTCACCGAGCCCCTTACAGCTCCCTAGCGGCTACGAGTATCCCAGGGACTCCAACAGAGGAGCAATGGCTTAAGCAATCACAGCACTGGCGCCTGGAACATGAACTCACGCATATCGCCTGCCGGCGATTGGTGGATGAGATGCGCCTCAACCTGTTTGATGAACTGATTGCAGATGCCCTTGGCATGATTGCTGCTCTTGGCGAGTTCTCCGCGGATTTGTTCCGTCGGGGGCTGGGGCTGTCAGCCGATGGCTTGCCTTGCTCCGACGCTCGCGTCCACGTCTACATCACCAATCTCGGCTTCGCAGATCGCCTGCAAGCCAGCCGGCTGGTGCTGAAACGGGCCGCTGAACTTGAGACGCTTCTGCAAAGGCAGGCGTTGCCCTCTGAACCCATGGCCCTGTTGCGCCTGCTCACCCGCCAGCGACTGGATCTCCCCCTGATGGC
>DASCPR010000256.1:0-7829 GCA_036012625.1 Prochlorococcaceae cyanobacterium Fu_MAG_50 | reverse complement strand
TTGCGTGCTCAGCAGCAGCGTTCGCAGCAACTGCGGGATCGCACCCTCTTTGATCTGCAGATGGGTGACATTGTTCAGGCTGAAGCCGCTGACTGGGTGGTGGAGGAGCGCCTGCTCTACGACCAGAACGGTTTTCAGTGGTTTGAGTACCTGTTGCGCAATGAAGGCAGCAACCGCTGGCTTGTTGTCTGTGAAGACGACTGGTTGGAGGTGAGCTGGTTGGAGACCCTTGATCTGGAAGCGCCGCCAACGGTCCCCTTGCCGAAGAGTCTGGAGATTGATGGGGACACCTATATGCTCAAGGAAGAGGGAAAGGCCACTGTCACCGCCAGTTATCGCAAGATGAACAAACGGCCTGGTGAGTGTCAGTTCGCCGATTATTCCGGTCCTGATCAGAAGGTGCTTGGAGTGGAGATCTTCGCTCCCAATCAAGAGGGCAGGGAAGTGGAGGTGACCATCGGTCGCCTGATCGATCCCCGCAGCCTCAACCTGCTGCCTGGCGATGGCCGGTCTGTCTATCGTCCCGGCTAGCGCTGCTGCACCCAGTCAGCACTGATCTGCTGTGGCTTGCTCAGCGGGCTGGGCGTGATCTGGTCGCAGATGGCTTGGCTTTAGCTGCCGGTTTTGCCTTGGCTGCTGGCTTGGCTTTGGTTGCCGGTTTGGCCTTGGCTGCTGGCTTGGCTTTAGTCGCAGGTTTTGCCTTGGCTGCTGGTTTGGCCTTGGCTGCCGTTTTGGCCTTGGCTGCCATTTTGGCCTTGGCTGCTGGTTTGGCTTTAGCAGCCGGCTTGGAGCGGTGTGATTTCACGATCAACCACTCCTCCTCGCTGAGGCCAGAGGGTTTGCTGCCGTGGTTGTAAGACATCTTTGCGGCCTTCTCAATGTCTTTGATCAGGTTCTTCCAGGATGTCGCAAAGCGCTTGTCTCCCTGCGACTTCGCAGCGCTTTCAACCAGGGACTCAACAACGCCTGCCGGGGTGACTTTCTTGCGACGACGATTGAAAATCTCTCTCTGCAGTTGAGCGATCAGGGCATCGGCCTTGTCGCTGAGCTTGATGCTGTGACTCGACATCGGTTAAGTGATATCTATCTCACCTGTAGCACTTAAGTCGCGTAATGACCAGAGGTCAGGGGTGATGGCCTTCAACAGATCAGTGCACCTGCGTCTGTCGCGTTGTTGCCCCTGGCAATGGCTCTGCCACTGCCCTGCAACCTTTCAGTGGGGGCCGCAGGGAGGCGGCCCCAGCCAGCCCTGTTGACAAGCCGCCAAAGCCCGGCTAGTACATGTGTACCCGCGACAGGTTCATGGCATCCGCAGCCTCCCCTTACGCCACCTTCCGGGCGGAGGCGTGGATGACAGCGCCTTCGCCATCGCCACAACAACGATGCGACAACACGGCTGGATCCAGGATCCGCAAACGACTGACACCAAGCGCTTCCACCGCGACGAGAAAAGCTGGCCACGTGACCCAAGAGTGTTTGTGGACTCAGGGAGACCTCTTCCTGGCGAGCCTCCATTGCTGAAGACCCGTGTGCACCTCCGCAAGGAAACGGCGGAACAGCTCTGGCGAGAACTGCAGCGGGTGGGCTGGAAGGTGGTTACCCCGCAATGGGGAGCTGATGCCGATGTCTAGCTCTACTCCCGCGAAGCGGTTCTGTGAGCAGGAGGGTTGGCAATACATGCCGGAGAGCGCCCTCAGTCGCTCACGCTCCAGCAGTGTCTGCATGACTTGCCAGCACTTCGACTACGCCTGTGATCGCTATTGCCACACCCTGCTTACTTGTGGGCTTCACCGTCAGCTCATCCCCCATGGAGAACATCTCACCAAGAGGTGTCGCCATTGGCTCAGGCGGCGGGAGCTGGAGATCGGTTGGTGTCCTGAGGTCGCCTGAGTTGACTGTGCTCAGCTGATCTCAGCCCAACAATGCCCTGCGCACCAGCGCGGCGCTCCATCCCTCCACTTCAATTGATTTGCTGCGGCACGTCTGGCCTCGAACCAGGGTCACCAGGCTTCGGCTGATTCCCAGTTTCTTGGCAATGAAGGCGATCAGAGCTGCGTTGGCTTGACCATCCACAGGCGGTGCCTTGAGCTTGATGGCAATGGCACCATCACGTTCGCCAAGAACCTGATCGCGACTGGATCGGGGCGTGACCTTTATCTGGACGGCATCGTTGCTTGTCATGTCGTTGATATCGAGACGCTCTCAGGATCATTGCCGTTGGCATCTTCTATGAGGTTGCCTTTCTGATCACCAGCATCAGCGTTTGGCCTGACCTCTTTCAGCAGCTAATCCGCAGCAAGCGTTTGGCGTTGCTGAAGGCAATCGCTTGTTGCTCTTCGCTGCTCAGTGCAGCCGTTTCGAGCCAGCGGCCCGCTGTGACGATGTCTTCATAGGGATAGTCGGTGGCGAACATCACGCGTTCATGCCCCATGGCGTTGATCGCGCACCTCAGGGGTGCGTCGTCACAGACCCCTGAGGTGGTGATATAGAAGTGACGCTTGATGATTGCCGATGGTGGATGCTGCAGCTTGTCGGCATACCGCGTTGAGCCGAATCGGCTGTCGAGGCGCCAGAGCAGATAGGGAAGGGTTTCTCCCATGTGGCCGAGGATCACGCTGGCGAGTGGGTGTCTTTCAAACAGGCCCGAAACCACAAGCCGAAGGGCATGGCTGGCTGTATCCACTGTCCAACCCCAGGTCGCGCCATCCAGCTCTGGCAGCCGCGAGCGCGGTGCCTCGATGGGGAGTCCTGGGTGCAGGTAAAGGGGGATGGCGAGCTCCTCCAGCAAGCTCCAGAACGGTTGATAGATCGGGTCTTCAAGGAAACGACCCTGGGTGCAGCCATTCACCAGAACACCGACAAAGCCAAGCTCGAGCACGCAACGTCTGAGCTCATCGCAGGCCTGTGGGATGTCCTGCAAAGGCACAGCTGCAAAGCCACGAAAGCGTTGTGGGAAAAGGCTGATCGCTTGCTGCAGGTGATTGTTGGCCTGCCGTGCCAGATCCACGGCCTCATGGCTGCTTGTCAGGCCCTGCACTCCGGGTGCTGTTTGAGAAAGCACCGCAATCTCAATGCCCGCCTGATCCATGGCCTCCAGTCGCTTCGCTGCAAGATCCGGTAAGACACCTTCGATCTCAGCGAGCAGGTCTGGGTTAAAGAAGCTCAGCTCACTTGCCTTGGGCAGCAGTCCTGGCGCCGCGAAATGTTCCTCGAGGGCGATCGTTCCGATGCAGTTGGCGATTTCAGCTGTTGGCAAGACAAACCCTCTGGCTTCCCGCAAGCATGGCCAGATTCAAGTAGGAGGCAACTCGAAAGCACATCTGCACAGCCTGCCCCGCCAACATTGAGCCTTCTTCTCTGGAGATCACCAGCAAGCCATGTATGTGCTGATTCAATGGGCCCAACTCCATCTGCCATCAGCTGCTTCTATTGTTTTCACTTTTTAATCTCTGAACAGCCAAATGGCTCTCTTGAGACTTGTCTGGATGAATAGTCAACAAGAGTAGTCAACAATTTTTCGTTGAGAGGGTAATTAATCTGACCTGATTCTCAACCAGAACAAGCCGCTATCTGAAGCTTGTAGGTGGTTTCCAAGGCCGCTCTTTACGCGTCCATGCTCACCAGCAATGATTTCCTCACACAGGTGACCTGCCTGACCAAGCCAACGTCGCGAAAAGCTTCACTGCAGGGCCTCGATTGGTGCAGAATCAGTCCTATCCACTGTTGAGCGAGATGGATAGGCTCGCCACAGCCTGGGCGATATTTCAGGGCCTGCTGCTTGAAGCGCTTCCCTTCCTGCTGCTGGGTGTGACCATTGCCGGCCTGGCCCGCTGGCTTGTTCCCCAGGGGGCCTGGATCGCACGTCTTCCCCGCCATCCACTGCTGGCGCCGATCACAGGCGCCTTGATGGGCTTTGCCCTACCTGCCTGTGAATGCGGCAATGTGCCTGTCGCCCGCCGCTTACTGGCCAGTGGTGCGCCTCTGGGCACAGCCTTCGGCTTTCTGTTTGCAGCGCCGGTGCTCAATCCGATCGTGCTCGCCAGCACCTGGGCCGCGTTCCCTGATCAGTCTTGGTTGCTGATTGCCAGACCACTCGGAGCCTTCCTGATCGCGTTGTTGCTCAGTGCACTTCTGGTGCAGCTCCCAGAAGCGCAACTGATTGAATCGTCCCTGCTGGCGGAACGGCGCCTGAGCCAGCCCCTGAGCAGCATCGGCCTCTTGGAAAGAAGCGGTGGGCTGATCGGAGCGGCAAGACCAGATCCACAACCAAGCAGGGCCGAGCGACCTCAACTCACTGAGGTGCTGGAACAGAGCAGCCGCGAATTTCTTGATCTGCTGGCGCTGCTCGTGCTCGGTTGTGTGATCGCCGCCCTTGTGCAGACCTGGTTGCCGCGCAGTTGGCTCTTGGCGGTGGGCAGCGCGCCGACCCTCTCGATTCTGGCGCTGATGCTGCTGGCGATCGTGGTTTCGGTGTGTTCAAGCGTCGATGCCTTTCTGGCCCTTGGCTTTGCTGCCCAGGTGACCCCCGGAGCCCTGCTGGCGTTCCTGTTACTGGGTCCGGTTGTGGATCTGAAGCTCGCAGGCCTGTTCACGGTGTTGCTCAGGCCAAAAGCGATCGGGATCACCGCAATCGTGGCCTGCCTAGGCGTGCTGCTTATCGGTCAGTGGGTCAACTTATGGCAACTCTGAACAGGAGAAAACGATGATCCGTGCGCTCCTGCTGCAGTTGTGGGGCTGGCTGGTGGTGTGGAGTGTTCATTCCGGCCGCCTCGACCTGCTTCTCGCCAGCGGCTTCCACAGACTGGTGGGCGCTTCAGGGGTGGCGCTGCTGATCGCAGGCGCGGTGGTGGGCCTGAAAAGCCGCAAGCAGCGAGAATCAGTCCCGTGGCCCTGGCTGGCCAGTGCAGGGATGGCAGTGCTTGTGCTCCTGGTGCCCCCGAATCCCTCCTTCAGCGACCTGGCCGCCTCCCGTCCCCAAGGTCTGCCTGAACCACCGGACCTGGCTTTCGTGCTGCCGCCTCAGCAGCGCACCCTCACCGAATGGGTCAGGCTGTTGCGCAGCCAGCCCGACCCTGATCTGGTGGATGGCAACCCTGTGAACATCAGTGGATTTGTGCTGAAGCGAGGCGATCAGCCAGCCCAGATCGCGCGCCTTACGGTGCGCTGTTGTCTGGCGGATGCCACCCCTGCGGGCCTGCCGGTGGCCTGGCCTGCGGAGGCTGAACCCAAGCTCAATCAGTGGCTAAAGATTGAAGGGCACATGCAGGTGGAAACACGTCAGGGCCAGAGAGTCGCCGTTGTGGTTCCCGAGACAATCACCCCGATTCAACGGCCGGAACGACCGCTGGAACCATGAAGCACAACATCGGGATTCTGCTGACAAGTTTTGCTGTGCTGGCGCTGGTGCAACAGCAACTGCTGCTGCGCCGTCCACCCCGATTGCTGTCACCCACGCCGCAGCCGCTCCAGTCAGGCAGCGCTGCCCTCGATCTTCGCTTCAGTCGGCCGATGCAACGGGGCAGCGTGGCGGCTGCCAGTCAACTGCAACCTGACCTGCCTCATCGCTGGCAGGGGGAGAACAATCTGCTGCGTCTGGTGATTGATGCCAAACAGAGAATCAAGTCCTCAATTCAGCTGACGGTTGCTGGACAGGATCATCGAGGCCAGGCTCTGCCCCCCCAGCGCTGGTGGTGGGATCCGAGACCCTGGCTGTTGGTGAATCGCAAGGTGGATGGCGGAGACCAACTGCAACTCCAGGCGCGCGATGGGCGCTGGACCCCCCTAGGTCCCACCCTGAATCAGATCCAGAGAGTTGTTCCCCTGGGCAATGGCAAGGGAGCTGCCGTGATCGAAACGGATAAGGACTGGAAGCAGCGACTGTTCTTGCTGCCTCTGTTGCCACGCAATATCTCGGCTGATCGCGATCAGCTCACCTCTCCAAAGGCAGGGGACTTGATGCCCTTGGTACCAGGTCAATATCTATTCGCTGATCTCAGTAGCAACCTGAACGGCGACCTCCTTGCCCAAACAGGAGGCTTCTCCCCAGGAAGTGGCCGCACTGAACTGATCAAAGCGGATGGCCAGAGAAGGCTCCTTGAGATCAAATCCTCCGGTCCGATCCATCTGCTGCCAGCCGGTGGTGGAGCGGTTGTGCCCACCTTCAACGGGCTGACACTGCGTCCCCTGATCGACAACGGCAGGCCCCCGCAAATCCTTCCCGGAGCCAGGGATCTCGGAGATTTCTGCCAAGCCACGGGAAGGGCCGTGCTCATCCGCCATTGGCCTGACTATCGTCGCTCCATCGAGTTGGTGATTCCAGGCCTCTCCCCGAAGCAGCTCTGGCTTGGCGAAGAGTCTGTGATGGCCTTGAGTTGTGACAACAGTGGCGAACGGATTTGGGCTGTTCTTGGTCGCTGGCAGGATCGCAGCAGTCAACATGAGATTGTGCTGCTGGATGGCGACGGCAACCTGTTGCGTCGCCGCCCACTGGCGCCCTGGACGCTCAAGCCCGGTTCAAAGCTGCAGTTTGATTCTGTTGGCGAACAGTTGTTGATGACCGTCAGCAAGGCCGGATCGGATGCGGGGCGACCGGCGCTGATGCAGGCCACCACGCTTGAATGGCTCGAGGTCTTGCCAATCAGCATCAACGATGCCCTGTGGTTGCCCGCAGGCTGATCGAGCCCTGTTTGTTTAGAAGCTGAGGGTCACACCTGTTCCAATATGGTGCTGCCAGCCCACACCCCAGCCGGAGCCTCCTTCTGAGCTGTAAGTAGGCTGCCAATGGGCAAATAGAACAGTGTTGTCTCTGATTGGGTAGGCAATCTCGAGTTCAGCGGCGAAGTCTGTGCGCGGATTCAATCTTGAATAGCTTCCTGGCACGTAGAAGCGAGGCCCAGCATCAAGGGTGATATTCACCATATCGAGGTTGAAGCCGATGCCGATCCTGGGATCGGTGTAGTTGCCTATCCAGGTTCCATCAGACTCCCAGCCCTGACGGTGTACAAGGGAGAGGAAGAGGCCATCGACAATGTCTTCAAGGCCATCACCAAGAGCAAAGTTCAGGTCTCCATCACCGAATAACCAGACAATTTCAGCGCCAAGTTCATTTTTCAGGCCCTGAATATCTTCGCCCTGATCCTGGGTGACGTAGTAAGGCTTCCAGTCGACAGAAAGGCTAAGTCGATCATTGGGCGCATAACGGACCTGCAGGAAGCCGCGGACATCAGTGCGTTTGTAGTTGGTGTCATGGGCACCATGGCCTTGATGTCCTGCGTGGCTCTCATGATCGTCGTGGTCGTCATGACCGCCATGGCCTTCATGCTCGGAATCTTCGCCATGCTCATCTCCTGCGTGGCTCTCGTGACTCTCGTGTTCGTCGTGGTCGTCGTGGTCGTCGTGGTCGTCATGCTCGGAGTGTTCTGCATGCTCATCTCCTGCGTGGCTCTCGTGCTCGTCGTGTTCGTCGTGCTCGTCAGGCTCGGAGTGTTCTGCATGCTTATCTCCTCCCTGCGCGTCGTTGCCGCCATGCTCGTCAATATGAACACGGCCATAGAAGTGTTCCGCTTCGCCCCATACCAACGCCGGACCAACAGCGGCTTCGATCGACAGACTGCCGCCGTTACCTAGGCCCCATTCCATGACTGAACCAAACAAGCCATCGAGGGCGTAATGCTCAGGGCTGCCCTCGAGGTTGGTCTCGAAACCACCGTGTCCTTCGATGGTGATCACAGGCGTAGCCCGGAATTCACCAGGTTCTGGTGGTTCTGAACCTCCACCTCCGCCATGGGCTAAGCAAGGGCGGCTCAGGCTGGTGGCAAGAGCAAGGGGGG
>DASCPR010000255.1:0-3183 GCA_036012625.1 Prochlorococcaceae cyanobacterium Fu_MAG_50 | reverse complement strand
CTCGGCCCTGCTGATGGCAGACCCATGCTTTTACTGCACGGCTTCGGGGCCAGCAGTGGCCACTGGCGTCACAACGCCGCTGCCCTTTCAGCCCAGGGATTCCGTGTCTATGGACTCGATCTGATCGGCTTCGGGGCCTCCGCTCAACCGAGCAAAGCAGTGCTTCAGCGGCTCGACAACCGTCTCTGGGCCAAGCAGGTGAGCGCCTTTCTGGTGGAAGTGATGGGGGTTTCAGACCAGCAACCGGCCGTGCTGATCGGCAATTCCCTTGGCGGCCTCACAGCCGTGACCATTGCAGCCCTGCAACCGCAGCTGGTCGCTGCCGTGGTGGCTGCGCCGCTGCCGGATCCAGCCCTGATGGCAGCACAGACGAACCGCAAGCCGAGGCCGCCGCGCTGGCGAAAGAAACTGCAGCGCTGGCTGCTGACCCTGGCCTGCAATCTGTTGCCACTTGAGCTGCTGGTGCCGCTGATTGCACGCAGCGGCTTGCTGCAGATTGCCTTGCAAGGGGCCTATTGCCACTCGATTCGAACCGACAGGGGGTTGTTGCATTTGATTGCCCAGCCGGCCCGGCGACCAACAGCGGCCCGTTCACTGCGGGCGATGTGCATCGGCATGGCCATGCGCCCGGGCAGAGCCACGGCACCGATGCTGCTGGATCGACTGTTCAGGCAGCGACAGCCCCTGCCGCTGCTGCTGCTCTGGGGCCGCCAGGATCGGTTCATCCCCCTTTCAATCGGCCTGCAGCTTCAGCAGCAGCATCCAGGGCTTTGCCTCGAAGTTCTTGAAAAAACAGGCCATTGCCCCCATGACGAAAACCCTGCTGACTTCAACCGTGCCGTTTTGAGCTGGCTGGACCTTAATTTGGTGAGCGATCGGCAACGGGCATGAAGCACACCCTTTCAGTGCTGGTGGAGGATGAATCCGGAGCTCTCAGCAGGATTTCGGGTCTGATTGCCCGCCGCGGCTTCAATATCGACAGCCTCACGGTTGGCCCGACCCAGACGCAAGGTCAGTCAAGACTGACCATGGTGGTGGGAGGGGATGACCAGGCCCTGCAGCAGATCACAAAACAGCTGGACAAGCTGGTCAATGTGCTGCAGGTTGTCGATCTGACCAAACAGCCTGCCGTGGAACGGGAGCTGATGCTGCTCAAGGTGGCGGCACCGGCAGGTAAACGCAGCGCCATTCTGGAACTGGTGCAGGTGTTCAGAGCCAAGGTGGTTGATGTGGCCGATGAAGCCCTCACCCTTGAGGTGGTGGGTGACCCGGGCAAACTTGTGGCCCTCGAACGGCTGATGGCCCCTTACGGAATCATTGAAATCGCCAGAACCGGCACCGTGGCCCTTGAGCGGGCGTCTGGGGTGAACACCGAGTTCCTGAAATCCGCACCGAGCAGTGGGCGGGTGCCGGCCTGAGGGCTTTTCAGTGCACAGGTTTTCAGTGCACAGGTTTTCAGTGCACTGCTTTTAAATAAACGGCTTTTATCGACACGGCTTTTATCGACACGGCTTTGCTGCCAAGCTCTGCTTTTTGCAGGGCTTTGTCTTTAGGGGGCAACCCCCTGGGCAACAGTTGCCTTGAGGATTCGATCGTTCTGCTCAATGGCATCAACCACTTCCATGCCTTTGATCACCCGTCCGAAGACGGCATAACGACCATCCAGCTCAGGTAGAGCTCTGAGGGCGATATAGAACTGGGCACTGGCGGAATCGGCAGCCTGAGAGCGGGCCATGGCCAGGGAACCGCGCTCATGGCTGAGCTGCAGCTGCAGCAGTTCACTGGGATTGGTGGTGACGCGGCCATAACGGGGTTCAGCCTCTGATCTGAGCCTCACCTCCAGGGGGATGAAGCGGGCATCACCACTTTCCGGGTCAACGAAACTGCCTCTGCCGTATTCACTGGCTGATGTTTTCGGGTCACTAGAGCTGGGATCACCACCCTGAACAACAAACGCCACAGGGTCCTTGACCACCCGATGGAAAGCGGTGCCGTCATAAACGCCCCGCTTGACCAGATCAACGAAATTACCTGCGGTGACCGGTGCCGCCTCACCATCCACCTCCAAACTGATCGCCCCCCTGCTGGTCTCCATCAACACGGTCGCCTTGCCCTGCAGACAGGGACTGAGGGCCTGTTCACATCCCGCTGGAACCACAGCTGTTGAGGGCCGGCTGCAGCTGGCCAGCAAGACCAGGCCAACCGCCAGGGACAGGCAGGCAACTCGGCTGCAAACACGCCGAATTCCATGGATCATCATCGCTAGATCCCCTCAAGATTCACGCCCAGGAAACGGGCCAGTTCAGCCCCTTCCAGTTCGAGTTCAGCAATCGGCAGTGGGGCGCCGATCCGGGTGAGAGGCATGTCTCTCCCCCCCTGAAGCCTGAGGGCGATCCGTCTCCTCGGGTTGATGCCATCGCGGATTTCAACCTTCACCGCCTTCACATCCTTGATGGGGATCTCAACCTTGATCGGCTTGCGGAAGCCAAGCCTGGAGATGGTCACAACCCCTTTGTCCTTATCAAAGCGGTTGCTTCCCGAACCCACATCAATGGCGATCACAACCCAGAGATAGGTGGCCAGCAGGGCTCCAGCAATGCTGTAAAAACCCATGATCAGGCCCTGGGGCACAAAGATCAGATTGGCGGGATGCCCGAGAGGCAGTAAATCCCTACCGAAATAACTGGACAACGACGCCAGCAGAAATCCCAAGGCACCAATGCTCACCGCCGTTGCCACAACAAGATTGGAGCTGCGGCGGGAGCCGAGAACAGGTTGTTCAAACACCTGAGCAGTCAATGTTTCGGCCATCAAGCCCTCCTGCAGATCAGTGGACATCAGCGTCCTGGAGAAGGATTCATTGTGGACCTAGGTCAACGACAAGGGCCAAAGCCGAAGAAAGTTCTAAGAACTGATGCGATCCAAGGCGATACATCTCGATACAACGAGTATCAGCTGCCGTAACAGAGCCCCAAAGCCTCGACAGGGATTGTAAATTTGTTCGGTATTCCCACAGCCTGCGGCTAACCGCACCGTTCAACCTCATGACGATCGCTGTAGGACGCGTGCCACAGCGGGGATGGTTCGACGTCCTCGACGACTGGCTCAAACGCGACCGCTTTGTCTTTGTCGGCTGGTCCGGCATCCTGCTTTTCCCAACGGCCTACCTGTCCCTCGGCGGCT